>JAFGSO010000385.1 GCA_016934605.1 Calditrichota bacterium
ATACCATCGGAAACAACGAAGATTATCCCGGCAAAAATTAAGAAAAGATTCATTTTATTCAATGATAAATTAACCAATTGATAACATAGATTCTCCGAGAGGATCCAATTTGTGTCTGCTTTTTTCTTTTTTCTTTTTTCTTTTTTCTTTTTTCTTTATTAACCCAGATCTTCCCGGATAAAGGACTTCATATGACGGGTTTGGTTGATAGAAGTAAAGGTAAAGCCTCTGTCCGGACGATATTCTGCAATACTGTAGGAAGCTGTGTCCAGGTGAAATTTCCAGAAATAAGGTTCGGGAATATCCAGCATGGCGGCAAAGAGTGGTTTCAAGACGGCGCGGTGAGTAACAATTCCCAGGGGACCCGTCCCATGGATGCTCAAAATTTTTTGGAGAGTTACCCAGGATCTTTCGCGGACTTCTGCCAGGGTTTCCATTCCCGGGAAAAACAATTTTTCAGGCTCAATGAGCCATAATTTCCAGAGATCCGGATATTGTTTCCGGATTTCATCCTTGCGCCGGTTTTCCCACGAACCAAGATGAATATTGGTAAAACCCTCTTCAATCTTGAGTGTCTGGGTTCTTCCGGCAAGAATACTGGCAGTTTTTAAAGCCCGTTTGAGCGGACTGGAATAAATTGTAATGAAATTCACCCCGGACAATTCATTTTTTAATGCTTCCGCCTGGTCAATTCCGGTCTCATTGAGCTCAAAATCGTGCTGGCCTCTGAAACGATCCTCTTTATTCCCGGTTGATTCACCATGTCGTATAAAATAAATTTCCACTTTCTCCACCATAATCTCCGATACAATTATTATGGCATTTCTTCATTGAAATTATTTGTAATATAAGATATCTCCCACTATATTTGTTCGCCAATAGATATAAACAGAAAAATAATCCCTCTGCAACAGGAATATTAAAATATGCGCATTTTTACTTTCCTGTTCCTCTGTTTCGTGTGGGGAACTACCTGGATTGGAATCAAAATCAGCCTGGAGGGAATTCCGCCCTTTTTCGGAGCCGCTATTCGATTCACTCTGGCTTTATCTCTTTTATTCATGTTTCTAAAAATCCGGAAAATTTCTGTAAAGTTGGAAAAAGCAGATTTCTGGAAGGTCTTTCTGAGTGCTTTTCTGATGTACGCTCTGGATTACGGTCTGATTTACTGGGGAGAACAATACCTGAGTGCGGGGGTAACAGCTATCTTTTTTGCAACTTTTCCGATATTTACCGGCCTTTGGGCGACATTTCTTTTCAAAAGCGAGATATTCTACCGTCATAAATTTATTGGTCTTTTGCTGGGCCTCGCCGGGATCATTATTGTTTTCATCGATCAGCTCAGTCTTACAGAATTTAACAGAGGGGTAATTCTGGGTGCCGGAGCCATTATTATCGGTGCTGCCGGAGGAGCCGCTTCTGTGGTTCTGGTTAAAAAATATCTGGGGAAGATAAATCCTGTGTCTCTAAGCTTTCATCAGATGCTTCAGGGAATTATTTTCCTGTATTTTTTTGCCTTTCTTCTGGAAGATTTTCATCAGATACAATTCACCACCCGGGTGGTGGCAGCGGTATTTTATCTGGGTGTAGTGGGATCTGCACTGGCCTTTGCGCTGTATTACTGGCTTCTGCAGAAGTGGAGTGCCACCAACCTGTCTCTCATCATCTATATCACACCCCTGGTAGCGCTGATCATTGATTATCTCATTTTCGATGAAGTAATACAAGCCGAAGCGTTAATGGGTATGCTGGTAATTTTTGCAGGAATTGCATTGATGCAGATGGACAGATCCCGCCTACGGAGGTTATCGGGTATAATCGTCAGAATTCCATATAAAATCCGCCGTCCCGGGTAGTAGCAATCAGTTTATTTTCCGTTGATTATTCGGATTTCTCCAAATTTTTCCGGATGCCTGGGGACCACCTTTATATAGAATTCACGCATCTCTTCAAGATCTTTTTCCATATCACCGGTCACCTCCACAATCTTCCCAATACCTGCAGACTTTTGAGCATAGTCTACAAAGCCCAGCACCAGCGGGACCTGTGCTCCCCTTGCTATATAATAAAAGCCGCTTTTCCAGCGATCGGTTTTTTTACGGGTCCCTTCCGGCGCAATAGCAACTATCAGCTGATCGCAATCCCGAAAAGAACGGATTACCTGATCTACAAAATTTCTTCTGATACCTCTGTTTACAGGGATACCACCCATCCATTTTAAAAACCAACCAATCGGTGGACGGAAGAGTGTGTGCTTTCCAACCCAGTGCAACCTTAATCCGATAGCCGTCATGGCCAGGTAACCCAGGACAAAATCCCAATTAGAGGTGTGCGGAGCTCCGATTAGTACAAATTTAGGTCTCAATTGGGATATCGAGCTTGTTTTCCAGCCTATTGCAGCAAGAATAATGCGGCAGAGAATCCCGGGGATATTGTAGCGGGAGCGAAAGCTGTTTCCTTTTTTCATTGCCATGAATACGGTGACTTTATATCAATACGCAATTAACTGAGTTAAAAATGAGGAATAACAGAACTTATGGACGATTATACCTTTCTCTTTATTCCGGACTTTTCGTTTAGTATATTTTAATTTAACATAAATATTCTGATTGAGAAATAAAATTAGTGAAAAGGAGTATTAGATGAATCAGAAAATTGTCGATTTGCTGGGAAAAGAAGCAGATAGTCTTTTAAACCATAAGTGTAAGACTATTTCCAGGGACAGTTTACATCTTCCCGGTCCGGATTTTGTAGATCGGATAGTGGCACCATCCGACAGGTCACCTAATGTGATGCGAAATATGCAGCAGATTTTTAATACCGGCCGGCTGGCAGGAACCGGCTATATGTCCATCCTGCCGGTTGACCAGGGCATTGAGCATTCTGCGGGTGCATCTTTTGCACCGAATCCCATTTATTTTGATTCGGAAAATATCGTTAAGCTGGCTATAGAAGGTGGCTGCAATGCTGTGGCTTCAACTCTGGGTGTTCTCGGGTCAGTTGCCAGAAAATATGCCCATAAAATTCCCTTTCTTTTAAAACTGAATCACAATGAATTTATAAGCTACCCGAACAAATACGATCAGATACTTTTTGCCAGTGTAGATCAGGCTTTTGACATGGGTGCGACGGCGGTAGGTGCTACCATCTATTTCGGTTCAGAAGAATCCACCCGCCAGATTCAGGAAGTGACCGAGGTTTTCCGCTATGCTCACAGCCTTGGTATGGTAACTTTTCTGTGGGCTTATCTCCGAAATTCCGCTTTCAAAACCGAAGAAAAAGATTATCATCTGGCTGCTGATCTTACCGGTCAGGCAAATCATCTTTCGGTAACGATTGAAGCAGACATTGTTAAACAAAAGCAGGCTGAGAATAACGGCGGATATAAAGCCCTGAAATTCGGGAAAACGCACGACAAGGTTTATTCTGAGCTATCCAGTGACCATCCTATCGATCTGACCCGATATCAGGTGATCAACTGTTATATGGGTCGGGCTGGCCTCATTAATTCGGGCGGTGCTTCCGGTAAAAACGATTTTGCTCAGGCTGTTCGCACAGCGGTCATCAACAAACGGGCCGGCGGTATGGGCCTGATTTCCGGCCGAAAAGCATTTCAACGGTCGATGAAGGAAGGCGTGGAGCTGCTCAATCTGATCCAGGATGTATATCTGGATAAGGACATCACAGTAGCCTGATAGACATTTACTTATTTCATCGGGGCGGTTCGGGAGAGCCGCCTTTTTTATTATGAAGAAGATCCCCGTTTTATAATATATTTGTGAGTCCCGGAAAATCAGCTTAAATTGTTCCAGTAAAACTGAAAATCGTATGAAAAAATTTGCCGTATTAGGTTTGGGAACATTCGGTTCCGGTATTGCCAAATCCCTGACAGAAAAAGGGGCAGAAGTAATTGCTGTGGACAGGCAAATGCAACTGGTAGAGGAAATTCAGGAATATGTTTCCATTGCGGTTCAGCTGGACAGTACCGATGAAAATGCCCTGAAAGCACAGGGAATCCATGAAGTGGATGTTGCCATTGTCTGTATCGGAGAAGACTTCGAATCGAATCTGCTCACATCAGTGATCTTAAAAGAACTGGAAGTTCCTTTTGTGGTCACCCGAGCCACCAGTTCTCTGGAAGAGAAGATATTGACGAAAGTCGGGATTGACCGGGTAGTTCTCCCTGAACAGGAAATTGCAGAAAAGCTTTCCTACTCTCTGGTGCATCCCAACTTTGAGGAAATATTTTATCTGGGTGCAAATATTTCGGTGGCCGAAGTGCAAGCGCCGAAAGGTTTTGTGGGAAAATCGCTGGAAGAAATCCGGCTGCGTTCAAAACATGGACTTACCTTGATTACCATTGAGCGAAAAAAGGAGGAAAAGGGCAAGGAAGAGGAGAAAACACCCCGGGTTGAGACCATTCTGCCGGATGCTAAGACCATCATACAGGAGAACGACAGCCTCATTCTGGTGGGTAATAAGAAAGATATTCAGAACTTTCTAGCCAAATTTTAATAAAGTTTGATGGGATCACCTATTCATTCAGAGATGAAAAACCAGGCCAGCCATTTATCTTTAATTCAGCGTTCCCGAATTTTACTGCAAGTTCTCAGAAAGGACGATCCGGAAACTTTATATGCAGATTTAACTTCAATACAATTAAAAGAGATGCGGAATTTTCTGGAACAGGAAATTATCTTTCTGAGCAGAGCCAGAGGTTTAACAATATCAGAGGACGATCTCCGGCGTGGATATCCGTCGGTTCAGGAGTATTACCGAAAACAGGATTGTCACGAACCACTTGAATCATGTATTGATGAGACATGTCTCCTGTCCAACCCGGTATGTTTCGGTATGAAAATGAAAAACCAGATCGGGACTCTTCTCGAGAAACTGGTGGAGTATATTTAGTCTGTTAGCTTTATGAAATCTGAATTATCCAAAAAATATAATCGCATAAAATTAATTGTATCCATTACCAGTCTGTTAGTTGATCTTTTTTTCTGGCTGGTAGTCATTTTAAGCGGTTTTGCCGGTAAAATTGCGGATATTTCTTATTCTCAGGCATCAAATCCTCTGATTCAGTTTCTGATTTTTGCAGCCATTCTTGGTGGCATTTATTTCCTGATTAATTTTCCGCTTTCTTTTTATTCCGGATATATCCTGGAACATCGATTCTCTTTATCGAATCAAACACTGGCCGGGTGGTTTCGTGAACAGATGAAAGCAGCTCTGGTGGGGCTGGTTCTTGCGGGAGTGATGATTTCTATATTTTACATCCTCTTGTGGAAATATCCGGACTACTGGTGGTTCGGATTATGGCTGTTTATTCTGGTTTTCAGCATTCTTCTGTCTCGCCTTGCGCCGGTCCTTCTTTTTCCGATTTTTTATAAATTCACTCCCCTGGATGATCCAGACCTGCGGAACCGGATAAAATCCTTCGCTGAAAAATACGACCTCAACATCAGCGGTGTGTATCAATTCGATTTAAGCAAGAATACCCGCAAAGCAAATGCAGCGTTTACCGGCCTGGGAAAATCCCGCCGGGTGATACTGGGAGACACACTGCTGAACCATTTCAATCATGATGAAATTGAAACAATTTTCGCGCATGAGGTAGGACATTACGTTAAAAAACATTTGGTCCGCGGTATACTGGTTTCAAGCATTATTTCGTTTATCGGGCTTTTCCTGGCATTCACTATCTATGAATCTATCCTGGGATATCTGGGGTATCAGCCATACAATCTGGAGGCTATCCCCTATCTGGCCTTAATTTTTTATTTCTACAGCCTCATCAGTGGTCCAATCAGCAACTGGGTCAGCCGTAGATTTGAATATCAGGCAGACCGCTTTGCAGTCGAGTCCAGCGGACAACCCGGGGTCTATCAGAACAGTCTTAAAAAACTGGCAGATTTAAATCTTGCCGACGAATCACCTCATCCGGTCATCGAATTTCTATTTTATAGCCACCCCTCGATCTCTCATCGAATTGAGAAAATATCTGGAGAATACGCATGAGATTTTTACTCATTTTATTAATATGTAATCTTTTGTTAATGAATTCTTCGGCTTACAGCAATGACTTTCAGTATCATCTTCCGACATACTCATACCGGCAGTTCGACAATGGTTTTCAGTTGATCCTGGTTGAAAACCATACCAATCCGCTTATTGCAACCATTGTGGTCACCCGCACCGGGCTTCGCAATGAGACTGCAGGCAATAATGGTGTTTCTCATCTTCTGGAACACCTCACCTTTAACGGGACAGAAAAACGCACACAGAAAGAACTCTATGATGAGCTGGATTATTACGGAATCTATCTGAATGCACAGACATCAGAAGATTATACAACTTATATGGCTCTGAATCATAAAGATCAGGTTACTCACGCTCTGGATATCATGGCCGACATGCTGTTCAATTCCACCTTTCCGGAGGAAAAGTTTGAGAAAGAGAAGGGAATAGTGATGGAGGAAATCCGGAAAGACAGCGAAAACCCGGATTTCCGTAAAGAACAGGCCTTACGGAAAGCATTTTACCAGCAAGGACCTTATTCCATGCCGGTGATTGGCACACCAGAATCTATTGATAAAATGACCAGGCAGCAGGTGGCGGATTATTATGATACCTACTATAGCCCGAATAGCATGATATGTATGGTGGTGGGTGATTTCAGGCGACAGGAGATGATCGGGCTGTTTGAAAAAGCATTCGGCAAAGCTGAAAAGAAAGATATTCCGCTGAGAACTATAAATCTGAAGAAAGTATTTCCCTTCTTTTTCAATCAGGAAAACGAAAATGATCAGACACTGACCATGAAAATTCCTGCACCCACATTATTCTCCCAACATTATATTCCCTTTCATTTTTATTACCGGCAGGCATTCGAGGACGAGAACGGCGAATTTATTCAGGCATTCAAAGAGGATAAAAAACTGGGAATTATTAAAGTAGAACCGTCTTATGAGTATCATCCTGAATTCGGAATTCTGACATTAAAAATTACCTATCGAAAGAATATTATTCCTGAAATGCTTCAAAATGCAGCTGTACGGCAATTTGAAAAGCTGCAGGGCAGAAACATGAGTCGGGAAGTAATTCAGACCATCAAGAGATCCACCGCAATTTCTGAAATCCTGCAAACCGATAAAATCCTGTACTACGGCTTTCTAAAAGCACAGGAATTAGCCGTGGGAGGTCTGGATGCTTTCGAAAAAATAATTCCGGCCATTCTGGAAGCCAGTGAACAGGAGATTAACCGTTTCCATCAGCTATATCCACAGACCTGGTCAAAGCCGGAACAGCTTTTCAGCCGGGGTAACTGGCCTGCCAAGACGCAGATCGAACCCTATGTTAAGAAAAAAACGTTTTCCGAGAAGCAGGAAAGCCAGATATATCATCACACTTTGGAAAACGGGCTGGAAACGATTCTGCTTCAAAATCAGGATAACCCAGTGCTGGCCATGCATTTATTATTTAAAAACCGCGCCGCCTGGGAACCGGCTGGAGTCATCGGAATTGCTAATTTTCTTCATCACTCTCTCTTTAAATCTTCCCGAAATTATCCCGCAGAAAAGCTTCAGCTTGAATTGAAAAATATCGGAGCAGAAATCAAGGCTTATGACTGGGACTTTATTCCTTACGACGATTATTATAACGTACCCGAATATTCTTATATACGGGTATTGACGTTGGATCAATTTATGGAAAAGGCTATTTCCATCGTCTCCGACAATATCATCCACCCGGATCTGACCGAGTCCTTCGATGATGTCAAAAAACAAATCCAACTGCTGGCACAACGTAATGCAAAAAATGCCAGCTACCTCTCACGCTTAAATTTTCTGAAGATGATGTTTGGTAAAGGCCATCCGTTGACCAGGCCGGTGAGCGGAACCACTGCATCAGTGGATTCTATTGATATAGAAAAATTACAGGAATTTCACAGCAATTATTTTACTGCGGATAATTGTATACTGAGTATTGTGAGCAGCTTGGATTCCTCGACCGTGTTCGGACTGGTGGAACAGTATTTTGCCGATATGCCCGCGTCTCAGCGAATTCCTGTAATCCCGGAGATTCCACTCACCCTCAAGAGTGAGAGAGACAGTGTTATTGCCGGTTCTCAACAATCATACATTTATCTCGGATACAGTTTTGATGCACCAGCAAAAGCAGAAGTGCCGCTGAAAATAATGAATGATATGCTCAGCGGCCGTATTGCTTTCAGTCTTCGTGAGCAGAAGGGATGGGCATACCGGCTGGGGAGCACTATAGATTCCTGGAGAAATCGGTTTTATTTCTATGCAACCATTGGTACTGCCAGAGAAACCACCTTTCCGGCTATTGCAGGTTTGAAGGATGAAATCATCGGGTTCAGGGATGCTACTATTGACACCTCCGGACTTGAACGGACGAAGAACAGCATGCTGGGATCACTGGCCAGGCGAAGAGCCAGCCGGGAGAGCCAGGCATATATTCTGGGAATAAATTCTTTTTTTGGATACCCGGAAGATTATTATTTCACTATATACGATAGCATCAAATCAGTTTCTCTGGAGGCAGTTTCGCAGTTGAAAGCACAATATCTCTCCGCAGAACCATTAAAATTGTTCTATACCATTCCCGGCGGAGAGCAGAAATCAGAACAGAAAATGCCCGCGATGCCGGGACGAATGATTCATTAACGCGGTGATACCTTATGTCGCTTCTGGTAAATCTATTCAATAATCGAAAGCAGGAACCTGACGATGCGCACAAGCGGATCAGAATAGGAGATCAGACAGTTTATCTCAATTCACGAGGACGGATCCCGGTTATCATTCAGCAGGCAAAGAGCAGAAAAACGGAAATAGTAGATCTGGTTTACATGAATGATGATGCACTAAAACTCACGGTACAATCCGGTGAAATATTCCTATTCAAAAGGTCCAAAGGGGAAATTGAGAAAATGATATCTCCGGACGGGAAAGGATATCAGGTCAAATCAATTCAAATCAATAGAAACAGAAGATCGCTGTTAATAACAGTGAAGGCGCACAGGGCTTCCAATCCGTCCATGAATTTTATTCATGAAATAACTGTAAATTAATCTATAATTTAAAATCACTGAACGCTCTTTTAATTTGAGGGAACGATCCGTTTTTTTAAGGAAGAATAGTAAAGAGAAAAAATTTATCTTATATTAAAAAGGGGAATGGTGTGCCGGGGCCTTTCCTGGCATAGATCCACCTCCGTGTGGACGAGAGCGGCACCATTCCCCAATTAATTATATGCAGCTTTTTTTGACAATGCTTTCAGTATTATATCGGCTAAATTTGAAATCTTATAAGGTTTTTTTATAAATAATTGGTAGCCCATTCTTCGCAGTTTATCAAAATTTCGCTGTTCAGCATATCCGCTGGTAAATACAATAGTCGCGTGCGGATTCAATTGTAATATTTTTTCAGCGGCCTCTACTCCATCCATAACAGGCATCTGAATATCCATCAGGATAGCATCTATTTCATGCCG
>JAFGSO010000386.1 GCA_016934605.1 Calditrichota bacterium
CAGTTTCACAGGATAAAATCTTTAAATCATTGGCCTATCTTACTTTGTGCCCTGCTATCATGGAATTCATGAATTATTCAGGCTAAAAATGAATTTCGGCTCACCGCTAATTTATGGAGATACGTTTCCAAACGTTTCAACCATCCAATAAGGACAACTGATTATCCGGTATCTGCCGGAAAGGGATGGCTTCTAACCTAATTATCTGACTATTGGGCTGTCAGAAAATGAATTCGTTTTTCAATGGCAGCGGCACATACAGGATCGAACTTCAATCCCCGGTTCGAGAACATGATGCAGTCCAGTGCAGGCCGGTAAATTCCCTCTGAAGCGTATCCCGCTCCCTCGAAGGCACCTACTTTATTTTTACAGGGATGGTTTTCGAAAAATTCAATAATCTTATCCTGATGTTTTTTCCTGAATTTCTTTACTTCCGCCTCAGTATCCTTTGCTCTTAATTGAATCAGTTTTTCGCTATAACGGGAATTCTCCTCATCATATTCCTTTTTCTGCCAGGGTGTGGGTATGGACGTTCCCGGTGAAACCAGCTGCTTCCATTTCAATCGGGAGGGATCCAGAAGAGTTGTCAGGTTGGGTTCCCATGGTTCCACCTCCTTTGAATAATAATCGGTATAGGCCACATCACTGGAATAATATTCATCACCAAGTCCTCCGAAGGAATGTCCCATTTCATGAACAAAAATATTGGATGACCACCTGTTATCCACGGAAGAGCAGGTATACAGATTATAGACTCCTCCACCTCCATAGATATCTGTATTAACCAGAACAGCCAGGGCATCGAAGGGAAAAGCAGAAGCAATATCATTTAAATTTTTATAATCATAGGTCATCAGATACCGCTGAGAACCAAACATATTAAAACTGAAATTCATTGGCGTATTCACATAAATGTTATTGGTGGGATCGTCGATGCCACTCTGCAGTGAGGGCTTTAGAACGGCAGTGATGTTGAATAATTCCCGCTGTTTTTTGAACGGTTCTACCTGAAAAAAACTTTCGATGAGTCGCCTGGCATCCCCGGAAAATTTTTCACTTTCGGCTGCGGTATATCCCTCTGCCAGGATCAGCAGATCAACATGGCTGGACGGATCTCCCATGCGCTGGATTTCGACGGTAGTAACCCCGGATGCCCGCTTCTCTTTTCTGATGTCTACCGATTCCGGATCGACGAGAAAGGAACCGACCTTTTCCGAAAAGATATTCTGATTGTCCCGTTTCAAAAATTCAATCCGAATCCTGTGGCGGGGAAAGGGAATCCGGACGGAACCGCCGATAATTTTCTGTGCTCCGGTTGCGGCCTCCGAAGTAGTTTGCCATTCCTCAAAGAGAGTGCTGTATCCATATGAATAAATAAGCAAGTTTGTTGGGATCTGATATACCTGTAACAGATAATGTCCCAGATTGAGAGTGTCCAGCAGATTATGTGGATTCCCGCCCCATTGGTCTTCCCTGAAAAACTCATCGGCAATAACAGAAATAGTATGCTGGTCCCCGATCTGAAAGAAATCGATCCGCAAAGCTTCACTGGTGAAATAATCCTGATATGTTTGCTGGGACTGACCCAAGGACAAGAAAAGTACTGACAATAAAAGTGTTATGTTCGATTTCATGGTAGCGTTCCTATATTTATTTTTTCCAGCGGTTAAACTCAGAAAGAACCTGATCAATCTGCCAGAAGGAATTTAGCAATAGTCTGCAGCTGCATGTTCGAGGTCCCTTCATAAATCTGTCCGATTTTGGCATCGCGATATAATTTTTCCACCGGATATTCCTTGGTATAGCCATAGCCGCCGAATATCTCCAGAACCTGTGAGGTAATTTTTTCGGACACCCGGGAGGAAAAGAGTTTTGCCATGGCCGCTTCCTTAACAAAGGATTTTTTGCCGTCCTTCAGGTGCGCAGCATTATAAACCAGAACTCGTGCAGCTTCAAGCTGAGTAGCAACGTCTGCCAGCTGAAACTGAATCGCCTGAAAATCTGCGATAGGTTTTCCAAACTGTTCTCTCTCCCTGGAATATTGTATTCCATGGCGGAGGGCAGCTTCGGAAATTCCCAGCATTTGTGCTCCAATGCCAATCCGGCCTTCGTTCAGGGTTTCGATTGCCACTTTGTATCCTTTTCCGATATCACCCAGGACATTTTCTGCAGGCACCTGACAATTATCAAGAATCAATTCGCAGGTACTGCTGGCCCGGATGCCCAGTTTATCCTCCTTTTTGCCGGTCGAGAATCCTTCAAAATCCCGTTCAACCAAAAATGCCGTGATCCCTTTATAACCGGCAGCGGGATCGACAGTAGCAAACACAATAAAAAGATCCGCTTCAGCACCATTGGTGGTCCACATTTTCTGCCCATTCAGAATAAAATAATCTTCTTTCTGCTCGGCACGCGCTCTCAGGGCAAAGGCATCACTTCCCGATCCAGCCTCAGAAAGCGAATAAGCACCCAGTTTTTCTGATGCCAGGAGCGGAAGGAACTTCTTTTTCTGATCTTTGTTACCCCACCTCATGATGGCATTGTTCACCAATGTATTCTGAACATCTACATAAATGGCAGCAGAAGCATCTATCATGGCAAGTGCTTCAATTGCCAGAATGGACATGAAAAAACTGGAACCGGCACCGCCATATTCTTCGGGTATTTCAATCCCCATCAGCCCCAGCTCGAAAAACTGCCGTATTATGTCTTTATCGAACTGAGCGTCATGATCCATTTCGGCAGTGAGTGGTTTGATCTTTTCTTCACCAAACTGATAAACCATATCCTTGAACATATTTTCATCTTCTGATAAAACAGTGAGGGGGTGAGCTTCAGTATTCATTTACTGTTCCTTTTATTGATGAATCCACAATTACATTGCACTATGTATTAATGATATCTAAATTGTTACTGCACCTTTGAATAGAAATTATCAGCAGAATCGGGGATTCAGCTTCTTTCCGTCAGGTGATCAGTATAATTTCTTTATTTCGATTCAGTGTGAATCACCAGATTGAAACCGGCAAAAATTGGCAGACCCGAGAATAATATTTTTATATAATCTAACAAATTTTTAACCGGGATATTTTCTACTGGTTTAACCAACTGAACCTGAATCAATATAAATACACAGAATTTATATTATCAATTAAAAAAGTAATGAGGTGGTATGGAATACAATGAGGAACAGGCCATTCGAAAAGTGGAAGAGGCCAGACGGCTGTTTGCGGAAGGAAATTACCCGGAAGCCCTGCGCCATTACAGAGAACTGACCGATATATTGAGTGAAGATAAGGAAAATTTGCCGGTTATTCAGATAGAAACAGGTTGGGCTTACTATAACAATCAACAGTATCAGGAAAGTATTGACATGCTTGAATCGGCTCTAAAACATGAAACATTGAGCCCACAACAGATTTTCGACTGTTATCGCATTCTGGGTTATTCCCGGGAGCTCAGCGGGAAACGTCATCAAGCCATAAAAGACCTGGAAAAAGCCGTTCAGGTCCCTGTTCCGGAAGAAGTGAAGCGATACGCCTATTTTGAACTGGGAAAAATATTTTTCACGGATGGTCAGATGATTGAGGCGGAACATTATCTTCAGAGAACCGGCTCACTTTTTACAGAGGAAGAGCAACTTTACTGCACGGCCCTCTCTTATTATCTGGGTTTTATAGAATACTTTCAGAAAAAATATGACTCAGCACAAAAACATTTTAATCGGGTTATTCAGGATTCTGATGATCATAAAACCAGGGCCAGCGGTTATTTCGGACTGGCACATATCCATTATCACCGGCAAGAATATCCGATTCTGATTGATTTATGTGAAAAAATCCTGCGATTGGACAGCAGTTTCTTCGATAAGGAAACACTCGGTTTTTTCATGTGCGAAGCCTACTATCATTTGAAAGAATGGGACTGCCTGGAGAACTATTTTTCAGAATTGAAAAAAAATTTTCCCAGAGGGCGATATGCTTCCGCCTACAGCAAATTCGATTATACCATACAGCATAAAAAAACTCCGCCCTCTGAAAAATAGAGTGATAGAAACAACAGAATTAACTTCTTCCAAATAAACCGATATAGTTGAATGTTTTTTTTCAATCCCTGCCTTCAGATGTTGGTCAGATAAGAATTTGAAAAAAAATTGACTTAATTTGTTCTTCCTGAATCCGACAATATAAAAGAACATACATGGAGGTAGTGTTTTCATGAAAGGGAGTCCCCCGCGAGTCCTTATTGTAGAAGATGAATTTTACCTCGGCAAAATGCTGGAAAAAGCCCTTCAGCATGAAGAAATTGAAGCAGCGGCCGTCACGACTGTTGATGACGCTGAGGCCCGGATCCTGCAGGAGACCTTCGATTTGATTGTCTCGGACATTTATATGCCTGAGAAAAGCGGTCTCGAACTCTTCGAATATATCAAGTCCAAAAAGATTGAAGTTCCTTTTATTTTTATGACCGGTAATCCCGATTTGAAGACAGCAGTCAATTTTCTAACTTCCGGTGGTCATGACTATATTGTCAAACCATTCATGATTTCAGATTTCATTCAAAAAATCAAACCGATAATACAGAATCATCGCAAGAAAAAGCAGGAACTGGACCTGGTCAACGATCTGCGTGCAATGCTGGCAAAACGTCTATCGGAATTGAAAATATACCAGGACGTTTTTGACAGCACCGACGACGGTGAGGTTATAACTGACGTGGATGGATATGTTGTAAAGGTGAACAGGGGTTTCGAGCGCATCAGCGGGATATCTGCCGAAGGAATTGTTCAGAAACACATCGATTTCCTGAGCGAATCGATTTTGCCGGAATTTGACTTTACTAAAATATTAAAAAAATTGAATACGGACAATACCTGGCATGGCGAACTGTCAGGAACCCGCCAGAACAACCAGAGATGGCTGGTAAGCATAACTTTTTCTCCTATCAGAAATGAAGAAGGACAAATATTTGCCTATGCCGGGATATTTAAAGACGTCAGCTCCCAGCGTGAGGTTGAACAGGCGCTTATTTCCAGTCTTAAGAAGATGAATCTGGCACAGGAAGCCATCATTTTCGGCATGGCCCGCCTGGCAGAACACCGGGATAACGATACCGGCTATCACCTGGAAAGGATCCGGAGTTACTGCCGAAGGCTGGCACAGGAACTTTATGACAGGAAAATGTATCCTGACGAGATTGATGAAGAGTTCGTGCAGATGCTGTATCATACGGCTCCTCTGCATGATATCGGAAAAGTGGGCATCCCCGACTATATCCTTCTGAAATCGGATACATTGTCTGAAAGCGAATTTGATACCATGAAATCTCATACCTTGATTGGGTACAATACGCTGAATTCCATTTTTAAGGAATACGGAGATATGCAATTTCTCAAGATGGGTATTGAAATAACCTATTGCCATCATGAACACTGGAACGGCGGCGGATATCCGAGGGGATTAAAAGGAGATGAAATTCCGCTTTCTGCCCAGATACTGGCAATTGCGGACGTATATGATGCTCTCACCACAGAGAGGACCTATAAAAAGGCTTATCAGCACGCTGTAGCATTGGAAACCATGAAAAAACAGCGGGGAAAACACTTTTCACCAAAAATTTTCGATGTGTTTCTGGATATACTCGATGATATCGATAAAATCAGACAAAGTTTTTCCGAAAAAGGCGAGCTGGATATCCCTCCGGAAATTCCGCCTGAAATTGCCAGGATTTTGTATAAGCAGGAATGAGAAGAGAGGAATATAGTTGTATATGGTATTATGGTATAGGGTATAGGGTATAGGGTATAGGGTATTGCAGAAAATTCTAAAAAAATCTTATATATCAAATCTAACCAAAAATATTTGAAATTTTAAATTGCTGTGAATAAATGAGTTTTGTTCAACCACTGAGAGTCTGTAATATTTTATCAC
>JAFGSO010000387.1 GCA_016934605.1 Calditrichota bacterium
GATTCTTCCGGATCCCAGTTGGTATCCAGTGAAGTAGTTAATCCATACTCCTTTGCTTTCGCAAAAAGCCTTGGAACATCAGGTTTGATACCGGTTTGCAGGTAATAACACCCAAGGTGA
This sequence comes from Calditrichota bacterium, assembly GCA_016934605.1. GTDB lineage: Bacteria > Calditrichota > Calditrichia > RBG-13-44-9 > RBG-13-44-9 > RQOF01. Next base: position 121 of record JAFGSO010000387.1, read on the forward strand.
AGATGCCTGGCTTTGCGGACATAATCCCAATTAATATCCCCGATTTTAAGTTCTGTCATTGCCCCTAAATAAGTGAGAAGCGCTTTTTTAGGCGGATTGGCCAATACTATCGTCGCACCAGTCTTAAGGGAGGAATCCACAATAACATGATCGGTATCCACTCCTCCTTCAGCCAGTTGATTAATCATGAATCGGCCGAAATTATCATTACCTGCCTTACCGATGAAACCAACTCTACTTCCAACCGCCGAAAGATTATATGCTGTAATTGCTGAAGAACTTCCCATGGCAAACCGCATGTCCTCTGCGATTTTTTCCTTCTCATATTCCGGCAAGGGCACTTCCCATAGCACCAGGTCAATATTCAGTTCTCCAACCACGACAACATCAAATAATTTATCCATTTTACCCATTTCCCATAATATCGAAAGTGACAACTGCCGAAAGGTTTCTTGGATTATCCGGATCTATATTTTTGGAAACTGCCTTATAATAACCAAATAATTGTAATAGTGGCATTACGAAAAAAACATTCAAATTATCTCCGAATCCGGATGGAAATCCAATATTGAAATCGATAGACAGATCATTTTTAAGGTGTTTTTCATCCATAAAAGCCAGAATAGTTGCTCCAAGTTTTTTCATATCCCTGACAAATGGGCCATTATATTTCGCACTATTTTCAGAATATATAATTGTAATGAGAGATTTATGGGTCACTGTGGACATGGGGCCGTGTCGGTATTCCAGAGTATGAAAACTTTGCGGAATAGTTATCGCCATTTCCTGAATTTTCAGTCCTGCTTCATTTGCAATACCGTAAAAAGGACCCTGTCCCAGAAAAATAAAATCGTCAAAATTGTTATTCCTGGCGATTTCTTGAATCATTTCCTCATTCTCGTGAGTTAATTGTTTGCTTTTTTCCGGGAGATTCAAAAGAAGGTCAATAATTTGATTGTCCTCAGCAACAAGGGCAGCAAAAAAAGTGATACTTAACAGCATGGTAGTAAACGAGCCGGTCATGACCACACTATCTTCCTGCTCGAAGGGAAAGGTCAATTTATATTTACTTTCCCCGATAAGTGTTGAATTCGGATTACAGGAAACAGCAAGAGAAGCTATACTAAATTCAATCCGAACTTTTTGGGTAGCCTGAACAACTTCGGTGGATGTACCCGAACGTGAAATAGGAACCAGTAAATGATTGTGATTAGGATTAAATACCAGGGAAGGGAATAGTAAAATTTCTGAAGACGGGACGGCCTTGCAGGAAATCCCGCTTATCATTTCAAAAATAGCACTGGCCGTTTGAGCCAGATAATAAGATGTACCACAACCGGTAAAAACCCAGGTTTTATCTTTATTCTCCTTATATAAATCTTTGAAGAATTCTTTTTGTTTTTCCAGATGTTGAAGTGCAACTTTCCATTGCTCTTGCTGACGCATAATCTCTTGATAGGTATGATCTGAAGGGTACAGTGCATCGTCCATTAACCACTCCCCACATTATTATGCCAGTTTTAGTTCTATTTGCATATTCTTAAGTTTTGATAAATTTTCACTGGAAATATTATCATCTGTAATAATGGTATCAACTTCTGACAATTTTCCAATTACTCCCATACTCTTTCTACCAAATTTTGATGAATCTGCCACCAGGATCGTTTTTGCAGCAACCTGCATCATCAAACTGTTAATATTTGCTTCCATGATATTGGGTGTAGTTAATCCATAATCGAAATCGATCCCGTCAACACCCAGAAACAATTTTTCAGCCGTCAGAGAATTCAGGGATTTCTCCGCCAGAGGCCCGACCAGTGAAAATGATTTTTCTCGGAGGTTCCCGCCTGTTAGTATAACATTTAATCGACTCGCAGCGAGCTCAGAAGCTATATTGATGGCGTTCGTTATCACCGTTATTGATTCTCTTTTTTTTAATAGCCTGGCAAGTTGTGTGGTTGTGGAACCCGAATCAAGAATGATGACATCTCCCTCACGAATCATTTCAACGGCTTTTAAAGCTATTCGCAGTTTTTCTTTTACATGGATTTGTTGTTTTTCATTTAAGGCTAAGTCTGGAGTTAATTTGTGGTTGCGTATGGCTCCTCCATGAACCCTGTTTAGTAAACCCTGTTTCTCCAGAATTTCCAGATCTTTACGAATAGTAACTTCGGAGGTATGAAATTTCTTGGCGATATCCTTTACGATAATGCGTTTTTGCTGTTCAAGAAGCTCATGAATTTTCTGACGTCGTTCTTCTGTTAACAAATTTTCCATAATGAATGTATGCGCATTATAAAAATCACTTTACTTATGCATGAAAGTATTTTATATAAAGATAATCTTTCGTTAAGTTTCGTTTTCTTTCATTCTCTTTTGAATATATATTTTCAATTAAAATTTGTCAAGTCTTTTTTTGACAAATTTGCTTTTAACCAAAAAAGAATTTGATCTGAATCAATTACCCAAAGAAGCTAGAACAATAGATCTTTCTGAGGTGTATTCCGATACACTGAAGAGTACAATGAGTGGAATTATAGGGATATGTTCGATAACATGTTATGTATATTCAGATAAATCGTTGCTTGGTGGATTTGGTGAGGCAGATTTATGCCAAAAAGGGGAAAAAGAGTGCAGTGGTAATTTTAATGCTTCTATTCTTATCAGCTACATAATTATCTTCAC
>JAFGSO010000388.1 GCA_016934605.1 Calditrichota bacterium
AATTTCACGTTTTTCATTATAGATACCTTTGCAGAGCCGGAGATTTGCTTTATGAGGGATAAGTCGGTTAACATCATCGATGGTTCTCCTTAAATAAGACTGTAATGCTGTTCCAATGTTCGGCACTACTTCTTTAATTTTCAAATACATGTCCAGGGTATCATCAGTTGTTGTTGCATCTTCAATATCAATACGAACAAAATTATTATTTTCGGCAGCAATTTGGGTTAAACTCATGATATTTTCATAACAAAATTCTTTATCGATTTCAAGTCCCATGTGGGTTGGTTTTACAGAAATGTTCGCATCAAGATTTTCAGTTTTTATTGCTTCAAGAACGTCTTTGTAAAGTTCAACAGCTGCTAAAGAGTGGCTCCTTTCCGATACTTCTTCACCGAGTACATCTATGGTGGCCATTATATTATTGCTGTTCAGCATCTTTACTACTCGAACCGCATCCTCCAATTTTGATCCGGCGATATACTGTTTTGAGAAAAAACCCACTATTGGTTTTGGTACATAAGGTAGTGTAACGGCAATCATTTTATTGAACCAGCCCATTCGGTCCTCCTGTCGATTTAAATTTTTCTCTGGAAAATATAATTTTTTTCACAAATTTAGTCAACTGAATTTAATATTGAAAACGTGCGGGTAAAATCAGGTCCATGAAACTGAAAAAAATAATTAACTGAAACATACCGCTACAGTATATAAACCGGGTACCTGACTATAATAATAATCTCATAATTTGATTTCACATTATAAAATATGAAAACTATAAATTAACTTGAATTAAATAAAAAATCTTGAGATTTTATGTGGATAAATTTTGTGAAAATATTTTTAAAATAATGATGAAGTCCCGGAGGCATTCATGAGCAATGAAGATAAATTAGAAAAACTGTTTGCGAAAAGACAACAGGCTAAACTGGGAGGCGGAGAAAAACGTATTGAAAAAATGCACAGTCAGGGGAAATTAACTTCCAGGGAGCGTATTGAAATCCTGCTTGATACCGGAAGTTTTGAGGAATTCGACATGTTCAAGGAACATCGCTGTCACGAATTCGGAATGGAAAAAAATAAAATTCCTGGAGATGGGGTTGTAACCGGTTATGGTACAATTGATGGACGTCTGGTCTATGTTTTTGCCCAGGATTTCACCGTATTCGGAGGATCACTTTCAGAGACATTTGCCGAAAAAATATGTAAGATCATGGAGATGGCTGCGAAAAACGGAGCTCCTGTCATCGGATTAAATGACTCGGGAGGTGCACGGATCCAGGAAGGCATTGAGAGTCTGGCGGGATATGCAGATATATTTCTATTGAATGTACTGTATTCAGGAGTTATTCCGCAGCTTTCCGGGATTTTTGGACCCTGTGCGGGAGGTGCCGTATACTCACCTGCTCTCACCGATTTTACAATTATGGTACAAAATACCAGTTATATGTTTTTGACCGGCCCCAAAGTAGTGAAGTCCGTCACTAAAGAAGATGTTTCGACAGAAGAATTAGGAGGTGCTCTGGTCCATAACCGAAAAAGCGGAGTAGCACATTTCGTCGCTGAAAATGACCAAGATGCCCTGCTGTTGTTGCGAAAAATTCTGGGATATCTGCCCCAGAACAATCTTGAGACCACGCCTTATGTACCAAATGACGATCCTGTCGATCGAATGGAAGACGAATTAAATTTTATCATTCCGGAAGATCCGAATCGTCCCTATGACATGAAAGAGATAATCCTGCGGGTTGTGGACAACAATGAATTTATGGAAGTGCATCAATTATGGGCACAGAATCTCATAGTTGGATTTGCGCGCTTGAATGGACGTTCCGTAGGAATTGTGGCGAACCAGCCGAATTTCCTGGCAGGAGGATTGGATATCAACGCCTCAATTAAGGGTGCCAGATTTGTTCGTTTTTGTGATGCCTTTAATATTCCTGTTATTACATTTGTAGATGTTCCAGGTTTTTGGCCGGGAACTTCCCAGGAACATGCAGGGATCATTCGCCATGGCGCTAAAATACTCTACGCCTATGCCGAAGCAACGGTGCCAAAAATCACTGTTATTACCCGAAAAGCTTATGGAGGAGCATATTGTGTTATGAGTTCCAAGCATCTTCGGGGTGATATTAATTATGCCTGGCCTTCTGCAGAAATTGCCGTGATGGGTCCGGCAGGTGCAGTTGAGATTATTTTCTCCAAGGAGATAAGTGCAGCTGAAAATTCTCAGGAAAAAGCCAGAGAGCTGGAAGAGGATTACAAAGATAAATTTGCTAATCCATACGTTGCCGCTAAAAGAGGGTATGTGGATGATATTATTGAACCGCGCCGTACCCGCTTCCGTATTATCAAAGCACTCGAAATGCTGAAGAACAAAAGAGATACACTTCCCATGAAAAAACATGGAAATATTCCACTGTAGGAGCAGAAGGAGAAAAAAATGCTTTTTATAAATTTATCCGCTTTTTATCAAATAATAACCGGATGGGATACAATCGTCCAGCGCATGGAAAGTGGTCATGGTTTGCTTGTTACTGCAATCGGATTATCATCCGTTTTCCTTGGTCTGATAATTTTGTGGATTATCACAGCGAATCTGAAAAAAATCATTGAATTTTTTGAGAAGATTCTGTGGAGAATAAAAATTTATACAGGAAAAGAGAAAAGTACATCATTGCAGGAAGAGGGATCAGAGGAAGAAACAACAGAAGAAGAAATAGCTGCTGCTATTGCCACCGCTCTTCATCTGGAGCTGGAAGAGGAGGAAGTTTCCGTTCTTACACTGAGACATATTGAGCAGGAAATGTCACCCTGGGTAGTAGCATCCAGACCAGCCACAATGAGGAGACAACGTTAAGAGGTCATCATGAAGGAATATACCATTACCATCAACGACAAACCACATAATGTGATCATTAAAAAAATTCAAACAGATACGGCAATAATTGAGGTAAATGGAAAGGAGATTGAGGTTGGCATTGAGCGTCATTTTAAAAAACCTACCGAACCACTCCACGTCAGACCTACAAAAACCCGTCCCTCACCCGTTCCGGAAGAGCCCGGAATACAAAAGTCCAGTACTCCTTTCGCCAGCGGTGATATTGTTGCGCCACTTCCCGGACTTATCCTTAATGTGATGGTGAAAGAGGGTGACAAGGTGAGTTCGGACCAGACTGTCATGAAAATGGAAGCAATGAAGATGGAAAATGAAATCAAGGCAGATCGTTCTGGTACTGTCAGAAAAATATTTGTTAAAGAGGGAGATGCTGTTCTTGAGAATACCCCCCTTCTCAAAGTAGAGAGCTAAACAAATGGACAAAATTTTTATATTCATACAGAGCACCGGCTTTTATAATTTAACACTCGGTAATGTTGCCATGCTGGCAGCCGGCGGTATTCTATTATATTTTGGCATCCGGAAACATTACGAACCGCTACTTCTCGTTCCAATTGGTTTTGGTATCATTGTGGGAAATATTCCATATGGGGCAGGCATGCCTCTAGGAGTTTATGATCATGGAAGTGTTTTGAATTACCTTTATTTTGGGGTGGTTCAGGGTATTTACCCCCCACTTATCTTCCTGGGGATCGGCGCAATGACCGATTTTTCCGCACTTCTATCCAATCCAAAATTGATGATGCTGGGAGCGGCTGCTCAGACCGGAATATTTCTAACATTCCTGGGAGCTCTCTGTCTGGGATTTGATCCACACGAGGCAGGTTCCATAGGAATCATTGGTGGTGCAGATGGACCGACGGCAATCTTTCTATCTTCACAACTTGCACCTGAATTGATGGGTGCCATCGCTATAGCAGCTTATTCTTACATGGCTCTTGTTCCGGTAATCCAACCACCGATTATGAAACTGATGACAAATCGTAAGGAACGGTTAATACGGATGAAGCCATCCAGGGAGGTTGGCAAACTTGAAAAGATTCTCTTTCCGATTGTCAGCTTTCTGATAACTGCATTTATTGCACCTGGCTCTATCGTACTTCTGGGTATGCTTTTCTTCGGCAATTTACTGAAAGAATCTGGCGTAACAGAACGGTTAGCCAATAATGCCCGTACAGCACTTATTGATATTGTTACCATACTTCTAGGCCTTTGTGTTGGTGCCAGTACTCAGGCACAGACTTTTCTGACACCGAAGTCCATTGGAATTTTTATTCTGGGAGCCCTCAGTTTTGCCGTTGCCACCGCCAGTGGAATTACCTTTGCAAAAATCATGAATCTTTTCTTAAAAGAGAAGATTAACCCATTGATCGGTGCAGCCGGGGTATCAGCTGTCCCGGATTCAGCCAGAGTTGTTCAGGTGGTAGGGCAGAAAGAGGATCCGGGTAATTTCCTTCTGATGCATGCCATGGCACCCAATGTTGCAGGAGTAATTGGATCAGCTATCGCTGCCGGTATACTCTGGAGTATGCTCTCACCCTGATCAGATTTGTATTTACACTCGTTTAGAGGTCTACTAAAATTTCCCCTGCGTAGCAAACCAAGTCGCCGGATCTGCCATAAAACTGTTCACATTTCGCAATGCTTTATAATGGTTTTCTTCCTCATTTGCCAAAATTTCGAGAAATTTTTTAACTGATTCATCTTTCGCCTGTTTTGCCGACTCGGAATAGTAAAATCTGGAATAATTTTCCAGATTAATTGCCGTTTCGATAACTTCCTCATCATCAACGCCGTGGCTGCCAAGCTCTTCAGTAGATTGTTTCAGTTCGTTCTTAAGCCGACTGAAGATATTCTGGAACGTTACCGACTCTTCGGTAGATTGCATCGTTACGCTTTCCCAGTCACGTTTCCCTTCAAGTGCTTCATAAACTTCCCGTATCCTGTTCATGTGGCTCAGTTCATCCTGTGCGAGTCGTTCAAGCATTCGTTTTCCCAGGGAATTTTTAATGGTTTTTACTCCTTCAGTATAGGTCCGGTAGCCTTCTTCTTCCATCTCCAGTGCCAGTTTTAAAACATCTTCAGTTTTCTCGGGAATTGTCATTTTTTCTTCCAAAATACTTTCTCCTATTATTTTAATTATTTCATAAAATTCACTTTGCTGATTAAATATATAGATATATTTTACTAAAAAAAACCTAAAGAAAACAGAGCACAAAAGACTAATTGAATGAAATCCTATGCCGGATTCAACTACATTCCAGATTCAGGTGGTCCAGCTGACCAAGCGATATCGCGAGCCGGAAGCCCCTGCGGTGAATAATGTAAGTTTTAATGTTCAGGCTGGAGAAAAAATCGGAATCGTCGGTGCTAACGGATCCGGTAAAACAACCTTGTTCCGTTTGTTACTGAATTTGCTCCATCCGGATAGCGGAACTATTTTAATCAAAGGGAATCGTGATATCGAACTTGAAAAAGTAAATATCGGTTTTGTTGCCGAACATCAGGAGGGTCTTGAGAACTTTACACCTGAAGAAATCTTATACTATGCAGGTAAGATGAGCGGATTAACCAATGATTCGATTCAGCATAAAATAAGGGAACTACTCCGTTGGTCGGATCTGGAAAAAAATAATGAAGAACTTCTGGGAGGATTCAGTAAAGGAATGAGGCAGCGACTTTTTCTTTCAGTTGCCCTAATGCATGAACCCGGAATTCTGTTACTGGACGAGCCGATGTCCGGACTTGATCCGCGTAGCCAGAAAGACTTTAGCTTTCTTCTGCAGGGACTGAAAGCCTATACAATTCTTTATGCCTCACATCAACTGTCAGAAATTGAGGAATTGTGTCAACGTGTTCTAATTTTCCAGTATGGACGACTGATACAAGATATTCTTCTGCCTTCCGAGAAAAGAACCGTTAATTTTTTCGAAACAACACCCGCCATTTTATCGCTTCTGGAGAAAAATTCTGAAATTGACCTGCTCTTCAGCCGTCCAAAAGATCAGAATGTTGAAGTCAAATTTCTTTGTAATGCAATTGCCCTTCAGAATCTGATTTTAGAATGCCAGAGGCGAGAGGTACCGATTCATCAGATGGAATCAAAAACCCTGCTGGAAGATCTTTACGATCAATTTGTGAAGGATGAATAGAATATCACCAGCTAGTTTTGGGCCTTCTTTTACCGAAGAGGACGGCGCAAGGTGCATTTTTGGTGGTATAGGTTTTCAATTTATCGCACCAGATGGCCAGATAAGTCTGACAGGAACGTGAACCATCAATGTCCGCATCCTGAGGAAAGCGGGCATATTCGCAGCGCATATCACAAAACTTTATGCGGGATGTTGTTACTCCTGCATTCTCTTTATCATCTTTTTTCATTGAACTCTTACTTGATTTTTAGGTTCTTTTATGTGTAATATAATTGCCGCTTTAAGGCGAAAAAAATGCTTTATATAATATAATCGAAACCATCCTGGTTATTCATCACCTGTAAATAATGTCGGGGAACCCGGGTTCGTATAATATTAAAATATTTAAAGAGGCAAAAGCGGAATAACAATATGAAAGCAATTTTATTTGATTTTGATGGAGTTCTGGTTCAGAGCATGGAAGATCATTTTGAAGGATGGCGCCGGGCTCTGGAAAAATACGGTATTGAGATGAAACCGGAAGACTTGTATATGATGGAAGGGCAGGGTGTTCGGGGAGTTGCCAATGAAATTACCCGAAAATATCAACTTACCGTTGATGAAACTCATGATATCATTACCAATAAACAGAAGTATTATGAAGAAATAAAGAAAATCCGGTTTTATCCGAATCTACTGAACGTACTTGACTGGGCACAGGAAAAAAGTTTGAAGTTAGCCGTTGTAACAGGGGGAAATCGTAGCAGGGTAATGGAAACGCTTGAAAATTTCGGCCTCACTGACTATTTTCAGGCGATTATTACCAGTGATGATGTTAGCGAAACCAAACCCAGTCCACAACCATACCTCCAGGCAGCCATCAGTTTACAGGTAAGTCCGGAAGATTGTGTAGTGGTTGAAAATGCCCCACTCGGGATCAGAAGCGGGAAATCTGCAGGCATGCATGTGATCGGGATTACCACAACCCTGAATTCTTTTCACCTGAAAAATGCTGATATAGTCGTGAATGATTTTCATGAACTTCTGGAGGCTTTAAAAAAAATGTATTAAATTGGAGTTATAAAGAGAGGAAGAAGAATGGAATACACTCGTGATGGCGCAGGCAGACTTTCCGCATTTCTGGATAACTGGACTAAAGCGGAATCGGAAGAACTGGTGCTGATATATCTGGAGGATTATTATAAAACCATGGATGATTCCTATCTCAAGGAAGCACTTCAAATCGCCAAAGATGAACGACTCGATCTACAAAAGATACTTCATCGGGCAAAGTCAAGAATGTCATGACAGGGGGGGGCATAACTGCCCCTTTTTTATTTCCATAAATTAAATCAACAGGGTTATCCGGTTCGATACTGTTCCAAAAAAATCACAATCATCAAATATTATTCAATGATAGACCGAAGAGAACTGATTAAAAATTTTACGGTCGGATTTCTTCCGCTGCTTGTATTCATTATTGCAGATGCATTTTACGGATTAACAATCGGGCTTCTAGCTGCCATCGTTTTTGGTGTGGTCGAAACCACCATTATCTACCTCAAGAACCGTATAATTGATAAATTTATTTTATTCGATACAGGACTCATTATCCTGCTTGGTTTGATTTCAATCATTCTTCAGAATGATATATTTTTCAAGATCAAACCGGCATTGATAGAAGGGATATTACTTATTTTACTGGGATTAACAGCATTTTCGGACAATCTCATACTGGTGAAAATGTCAGGGCGTTATTTGAAGGGAATTCAGCTCTCCGGCGAACAGCAGCTGGCCATGAAACAGATGACGCGCAGATTGTTTTTTGTATTCCTGGTCCATACGTTACTGATTGTTTATTCTGCTTTTTATATGAGTAAAGAAGCCTGGGCATTCATCAGTGGTGGTCTGTTTTATGTTCTCATCGGAATCATGATGGGTTTTGAATTTCTTCGTTCTCTCTGGCAAAGGCATCGGGTACAAAAAAAGTATGCTGGTGAAGAGTGGTTCGATATCGTCACACCAGACGGAAAAATAACCGGGAAAGCCCCACGAAGTGCCGTACATGGTCAGCCAAAACTTCTGCACCCGGTAGTGCATACACATATCATCAACAGCAAAGGAGAAATATTTCTGCAAAAACGATCTGCTGATAAAGATATTCAACCCGATAAATGGGATGCTGCTATTGGTGGACATATAAGGAGTGGAGAATCGGTTGATCATGCGCTCCGGCGTGAGGCTGAAGAAGAGCTGGGCTTATCCTACGGCGAATTCGTGCCGCTCTTCCGGTATGTCATGAAAAATGAACTTGAAAGTGAACTCGTACATGGTTTCCTTCTCAGGGAAGAGGGTCCGTTCTTTCCAGATCCTCATGAAATCAGTGAAGCACGATTCTGGAACAGGGAAGATATCCGGAAGAACCTTGGTAAAAATATATTTACACCAAATTTTGAAAAAGAATTCGCGTTGCTGGAGAAAATTGTTTTTCGGGAAGATATTCATTTATGAAACGACCTATTATACACGATGTATCTCTGCCTCTTCATTCAGATTTACCAGTATGGCCAGGGGATCCTTCACCCGTCATCGTAAAACACGAAGTTACAATTGCCGGAAGTCCCCTGATTAGCAGCCGGGTATCCATATCTCTTCACTGGGGTACCCATGTCGATGCTCCTGCTCATTTTAATCCTGAAGGCTGGACGATAGATCTTATCCCGCCGGATATTCTAACAGGATCGGTACAGGTCATTGAACTGAGCGGAGTACGTCAAATTACCAGTCACATTTTGAGAAATCTTCATTTAAGTGATGCCGGAAGATACTTTTTCAAGACAGATAACTCCCGGTTCTGGGCTGAATTTCCTCTTCGCTTCCACAGAAACTTTACAGCATTTACGGAAGATGCAGCAACATATTTGAAGTCAATCAGAAGTAAACTAATTGGTATTGATTATCTCTCTCTGGATCTTTATGATGCAACCGATCTACCTGTCCATAAAATTCTTTTCAGTGATAACATCGTGGGGGTGGAGGGATTGGATTTGCGCGAAGTTTCAGCTGGAATGTATCAGGTGGTTTGTCTGCCGCTCCGGATTCGTCAGGGAGATGGCTCGCCTGCCCGCGTTCTTCTTTTCGATAACATTCAGGATTAAATAGAGGGCTTGAAATACGGGAACTTCAGTCGGTTTGAAGCTCGATAAAGTTCGGTTTAAGAACTACGTGTCGTCCGTTGAATTCCACTTTCACGTTTCCCGATTCCGAAATACTGAGGATTTCTCCGATACCCCATTTTGAATGAACAACCTTATTCCCTACAAAACTTCGGCTTTGATACTCATTTTCGGGAATAACGTGAAGCAGAAGATGTGTTGGCAGATCCAGATTTTCTTTTTTCGATCCGGAGTTATTTTCTCTATCAAGCACTTTTTCCGGCCCTCGCCGTAAAACTTTACGGACAGATTCCCGGAAATCTTTAAAAGAGACGGACCATACATTTTTATGTGGTCTTCTTAACAGAAGCTTGTAGTTTGTCCGGCCTGCAAATTCAAGAACTTCATCAATATCCCCATGAAGCTGGACACTTTTCTTCTCCATAAGGGTAGAGATCAAAATATCTTCAATTTCATCGATATAGTGATCTTCCAGATCGTGCAGCGCTTTATTTAAATCAGAAGATGTTATTTGGGCAGGGTTGATCATTGCAAAAACACTTATTTTATGCCGATCAGATACTCGGCGCTATTATGTTTTAATATAGTGCGTAAAGTTGTTGAAATCAACTGACATCCAGACATTTTTCAACAGAATTAAAAAATGCTAAGGCGTTACTTTTCTCAACCATTTTACCATAAAATTTTTCGGTTTAATAGAAACTGACAGATGAGATTCAGAAGGGGTTAAGAAATATATTTTATTGCTTATGATGCCATGCAATTTTGGAATTTTCTTGCGAAAAATAATAATTTTCACAATATTCATAGGCCATAATTCAACTGGAGAAAGAAAATGAGTACCGGATATTCCTTAATGAATCCGCTCTGCAAAATCCTTGACAAGGATAGTTGCGATTTCATACGTTCAGATTTTCTCAAAATAATTATCGAGAAACAGATCGAAAGAATTACTTTTCATTACATCGGTCTTGACGGCAAACTTAAAGAATTGAAGTTACCAATCAGTAATAAGCTGCAGGCAGAACGAATTCTGGCAGAAGGAGAGAGAGTAGACGGTTCATCGCTCTTTAAAGGAATGGTTGATACCACCTTATCCGATCTGTATGTTGTACCGCTTTACAAGTCGGCCTTTTTAAATCCTTTTGATTCAGGAAGCCTGGATTTCATGTGCCGTTATTTAAATTCTAAGGGTGAAAGAGCCCCATTTGCTCCGGATAATATGCTTTATCAGGCGAACAAATTATTCAAAGACAACACATCTATTGATTTATATGCTCTTGGTGAGCTGGAGTTTTTTTTGCTCAGTGATCCCCAGATTAACCTGTATCCGTCTCAGAAACAAAGGGGATATCATGCAGCTGCCCCTTTTATTAAAAGTGGTGAAATTCTGAACGAAATGGTCCGTTACATTACGCAGTTAACCGGGGCGGTAAAATACGCTCACAGTGAAGTGGGGTTTGTGGAGAGTGTACGAAGTAATATTGAGGAATTAAAGGGAAAACGAGCAGAGCAGCTTGAGATAGAATTTCTTCCAACATTGGTTGAAGATGCAGCAGACAACCTTATTCTGGGCCGCTGGATAATCCGCAATGTGGCATATCGTCATGGATGTGTTGCTACATTCACGCCAAAGATCGAAGAAGGAATTGCCGGTAATGGTTTGCACATTCATATTGAACTGGTTAAAAACGGCAAAAATATTATGGTTAACAAAGACGGTAATTTATCCAAAGAAGCACGTCAAATGATTGGTGGTCTCTGCAAATATGCGGATTCACTGACAGCTTTTGGAAACACGGTATCTTCGGCATATTTAAGGTTGGTACCCAACCAGGAAGCTCCGACACGTATTTGCTGGAGCGATCTGAATAGGAGCGCCATGATCAGAGTGCCACTTGGATGGTCAAAAATTTCCAATCTCTCAACATTGCTGAATACTCAACAAAAAGAAGCATTCGATGATCCGGAAGGCCGACAAACTGTAGAACTTCGCAGCCCCGACGGAAGCGCCTTTGTCCATCTTTTAATCGCCGGAATGACTCTTGCCGCAGAATGGGGTTTAACTCATTCTGAATCATTGGAAATCTCTGAGAGACTTTATACAACAGGCAACATTTTTGAGGATGAAAAACTGGTCAAAAAATTACCGTCGCTTCCTGGCAGTTGTGTAGAATCCGCAGAAATTCTTCTGAAAAACCGGAATCTATATGAGAGAGAAAATATTTTTCCGCAGAGTGTTATCAATTATATGTCAACACTGCTGCACAAGGAAAATGATTCCGGAATGAACGCATATCTAATTGATTTGCCTGCGGATGATCGTCTCTATGAAACGCGAAAAATCATGCACAAAGACATTCACCGTCACTGATAAAAGAACTCTGTTTGATGTTACTCAGAATAAAAAAATAATTACGGGAACTAATTAACAAAAATTGAAATTAGCAAAATCTGAAGGTCTGAATACAGAATTGTTCAAAATTTAAAAATATTGTATTGCCACAAGCGATCGTTTATATTGCGAAATTATTTTTTCAGCGCTCTGAAGGAAACGAATTTGATACGGATTTTGAGAAAATTTTTCCATGGAATATTATTTATCGCTCCGGTTTTCCTGCTTTTCTGCAGTGAAAATCCCCATGAATTGACCGTTAACATCCTGGAAAATCAGTTCACTGGATCAGTGAAAGATACGACACTATTTGTAGTTGAGGATACCACCTATCTTATTACTCAAAGAGTGAGCACCAGATCGTCTCTTCGCTTACTGATTGGCAAGGCAGAAGGTCTGGAAGCCCGTCCAATTTTACGTTTCGCCGATTTCTCAACAGTACCTGACACTGCAACAATAGACAGTGCCTGGATCAAACTTTATGCTGATGGTTTTATTTCTTCGGCTACCAGTAATCTAACTTTCAGAGCAACCATTTACCCGGTTGACAGCGCCTGGATAAGCAATACAGATGCTTTATGGGACGATATCGAACAGAATATTGATCGGAGCATGCCCCTTGGGGAAACTGATATCACGCCCGGAGATACCACAGAATATATTTTCAATTTGAATTCTGATGGTTTAGATTTGGTGCGTTTCTGGGCCGATACAGGAACAGTTGTAGGGAACAATGCTGGAATCTACATCGATTTTAATCAGGCAGATTTCCTGCAGTATATTTATGCCATTAATCCCGGTTCAGGCCTGCCCGACCCGGAACTCATTGTCGCATATTCCATTGCGAATGACACGGCTGCTTACCGGGACACCCTCAGTGCTAATTTTGATGCTTTTATTTATGATGGTGAAATTTCATTGATGAATAACCGAAACTACGTTTCATCATTAATAGAATACAATACACTTCTAAAATTTAATCTGAGAGAATTTGTAAACAGTCAACCGGGAGAGATTGCAATAATCTCAGCAAACATTCAGGTTCCTCTCGATCTTGAAAACAGTCTGGTTGACGACAAATACGGGCTCAATCCCCAGGTCGGTATTCGAATGATCTCTCCCATTGATGAAGATAATGTTGAGGTAGACTCAACAGCCGGACGATTCACCATAATAAGCAAGTGGGCAGAAGACAGCAGTTATGTGGAAGTAAATTCGAATGATAATCGGAAAAAATTAGCCACACTTATTAAGGATCACCTCAATACCAGCGGCGCTGCCGAAGGTTTTGTAATCAGTTTTCTCGGTTCTACCAGTTCTTCAGCCCCTCTTACACATCCGGTGGATTTTTACTCCTATCTCGCTTATTTCTCCCGTGAAAATGTTCCGATTGAAAAACGGGCTCGATTGGTCATTACATACTGGATTCCGGCAGAATCCCGTCTTTAAACTGGAAAAGATATGAAGTCGATTTTATTACCATTTATTATACTATTTTCGTTCATTTCAGTTGTAACAGCTCAATCTGTTTTTTCAGGCATTGAAAACGGAATCGGTCTACGTCATTACGTCGGAACCGTCCGTGGAATCGGGATGGGTGGAACGGGGCTGGCTTCACCAGATTCTATATCGCTCAATGCTTATAACAGCGCCATGTGGCATCATATTTCAGATACAAAAATCAGTTTATCTCTCCGGCACAGTTATGTACAGACTGATCTTTCCGGGCAGGAGCTGTCCTCATCAACCGGTAATTTTAACGGATTGCAACTGGCAATTCCAATTCAGAAGAAGAAATGGGTTTTTGGCATAAATATTGTGCCTTATTCCATTGCAAATTTCAGTTACATTCTGAACCGTCAATCAGCCGGAGAATCCTATCAGGAAAATATATTTTATGAAGGCAATCTGGCCAGGTCGCAGCTGAATCTGGTCTGGGCGCCTGTTGAGGGGATTGGGCTTGCTGCCAGCCTGAACTATTTTTTTGGCGATATTCGCGATCGCTACTACCTTTTTTTCGAAGATGCAGCAATCAGCGATATTTTTTATCAGATTGAGTATCAGTTGAATGGTCCGGGTATCGGAACAAGTTTTGATATTTCACTGCTGGAACCGTTCTATTTGGGCGGATTTATCGATTTTGAGCCAAAAATCACCTTAACCAGAATCACACAAAATCCTATCTCTCTGGAAGAACAGAAAGAAAAAATCAGTACCAACCTTCCGATTTTTGCTGGATTTGGTACCTCATACCGTTTTAAGAAACAATGGACTGTTTCTGCAGATGTAGTATATCAGGATCTTTCCGAGGCGCTTGATCAGAACCAGGCGGATAATCTTGAATCCTTTTATGAAGTTGGTGCAGGGATAGAACATTCCCGATCCCGGGAACGAACAAAGGCTTTTATGCAGAAATTTGACACCCGCCTGGGTTTCTCTTACGGAAATCTGGGTTATCGTTATAACGATAATTCGATCAGAGAAATGGCAATCCACCTTGGTTTCGGAATACCTTTCTTTCACGGTCGTGCCAGGATAGACATTGGTTTTAAAGGAGGGATCCGTGGGGATATAACTGAAAATTTGGTTGAAGAAAAATTCATTAAAACATTTATTTCTTTATCTGCCGGAGAACTTTGGTATCAGAAAATACGTTAAAATATTTAAAAAACAGATAATTCCTCATTCACGAAAACAGGAGGAAAGAAGGTGAAAGGGAAAACTGTGTTTGGGTCGGGAAACATCTTTTTAGCAGCTCTGGTAGTTATTCTTGTATCTGTGCCTCATCTTTTTGCACAGCTGGATGATCTTGAAATTTTGGATATTGAAGGCGAGGTTCAATGCGCTCCGGAAAGTCTGACGACCTCTTACGATCAGTTCCGATCGGATTCAATTACGCAACAGCAGCTTGGTATCTGGTACAGTTTAGCCCGTGAAGAATTCAAGTACAGGAATTATGTGCGGGCGATTCCCTACTACTGGAAAATACTGGTTAACGATACCACCGGAAAATTTAAGGTAGTCTATACAAAACTGGCCGAATGTTATTATAATCTAAATTATCCGGACAGTGTGCTAATAGTATGTCACAGAGGGCTCGAACTTTACCCCGATCAGGTTCGTCTGCACTATTATGCCGGGCTGCTTCAGGATTTAAGAGGCAACCCAACATGTGCGATTCCGCATTATGAGGCTCTTGTTGAATACAGTGCGCAAGAAAAATCCTACTGGTCAAAACTGGCCTATTTGTATTATAAAACAGATAATCCCAAGGCCATTGAAGCCCAGCAAAAGGTTGTGAATCTTGATCCGACAGATGTTGAAGCTTCCCGTTTACTGGCAGAAATTATGGAACATTTCGGTGAGGATCCGCTGAAGGCCAGAAAAAATGCCTTTTTAAATGATACCACCAATGTCGAAAATGCCATGTCCTATGGAAAAGCGGCATTTGATAGAGGATTGAACAAGGAAGCAATAAGACCTTTCAAAGCGGTTCTGAAACAGGAACCCAAGCATACTACTGCCATGGAATATCTTGGCCGATCGTACGAAGGTTTAAATCAGCTCCGAACAGCATTGGATTATTACCGTGAAATTCTCCAGATTGAGCCAAGAAACATCAACGTTCTGTGCCTGACTGCTTATGCTTATGGACGCTTGAATGAATTTACGGTTGCCAGACGATACGTGCAGAATGCCAGAAGAGTGGATCCCGGTAATGGATTACCCCATATGATTATGGCCGAAATTTATGAAAATTCCGTATCGTATTGTATGGATAAACGCACCGAACAAAAACTAACATATGATGACAAGCTGGTATATGAAATGACGCAAAGCGAACTAAAAAAAGCAGCCAATGATCCCAACTATGCCAATGAAGCCAAGAGACGGATTGTTCAGTTTGAACCGCTCACTCCATCTCCTGAAGACCGTTTCATGCATAAAAACCGTTCGATACCCAACGATGAATGTTACAGCTGGATCAATCAATAAAAAGTCATTCTTTATAATTTCTGATTGTTTGTAAACAGTAGGACTATTTTTTAAATTGCCGTAGATATAATCTGCGGCAATTTTTATTTCAGATCGAGATTAAATAAGATTACCAAGGAGATCTCATGCTCGAACATCTAAAAAAAAGTGATCCGGACATTTTCAAGGCTGTCAGGGGTGAAATTGAGCGGGAAAATAATACTTTTGAACTGATTGCTTCCGAAAATTTTGTCAGTATACCAGTTCTGGAAACCACCGGTTGCGTAATGACCAATAAATATGCCGAAGGTTATCCGGGAAAACGTTATTACGGGGGATGTGAGTGGGTAGATGAGGCAGAAAATCTGGCCAGAGACAGGGCCAAAGAACTATTCCAGGCTAAATATGCCAATGTCCAGCCCCATTCCGGAACCCAGGCTAACATGGCCATATATTTCACCTTTTGCAAGACCGGGGATACCGTTCTGGGAATGGATCTGGCACATGGCGGGCATCTCTCTCACGGAAGTCCGGTCAATTTTTCCGGAAAAATGTATAATATTGTATCTTACGGGGTAAAGCGTGACACCGGTTATATTGATATGGATGACGTCGCACGCAAGGCCAGGGAACATAAGCCCAGGTTAATCATCGTGGGAGCCAGTGCATACAGCCGTTTTTATCCATTCGAGCAGTTTCGCGAAATTGCTGATGAAATCGGAGCAATCCTTATGGCAGACATTGCCCACCCTGCCGGCCTGGTGGCTGCCGGACTGCATCCGACGCCCGTTCCGATATGTGATGTTGTAACGACAACCACGCATAAAACTCTGCGCGGGCCACGCGGCGGTATGATTCTAATTGGTAAGGACAAAGAAAACGATATGGGAATCGTTGCAGCTAAATCGGGAAGAACCAAAAATATTTCGGAACTGATGGACAGCAATGTCATGCCCGGTATTCAGGGAGGACCTCTGATGCATGTAATTGCCGCCAAAGCGGTTGCATTTAAAGAAGCGCTTCAACCTTCATTCAAAGATTATGCAGCTCAGATTATCGCAAATGCCAAAGC
>JAFGSO010000389.1 GCA_016934605.1 Calditrichota bacterium
ATGGCGGATCTGCCTATCGGCTGACTGATCCGACCTTCGGCGTGACCCACCGGCTGATTTGGAATTTAATTCTGCCTTTCTTTATCCTTTATCCCTTATCCCTTTTCCTCCATTCCCCACGCGCCCCAGTGCCTTCTTTATCCATATACATTTTCCCGTGTGAATCCTTATTTCTGGCTCCTGAATCCTATTTTTTTGCCCACTGGCGATTGCTTTCTACCACTGGTTTCAAGCGTTGTTTATTTTCAGGATGATCCGAAAGGTGGAACCCATTCCCGCCTGAGTCTCTTTCAGTTCTATGTTGCCACCATGATAATCTTCAATTATTCGCTTCGCCAGACTTAGTCCCAAACCCCAACCCCGCTTTTTAGTACTGAATCCCGGTTTAAAAATATTTTTCCTCTCGCGTGACTGAATTCCCCGCCCACTGTCCTGAATATCAACGTAAATTTGTTTTTCACCAAGATAATCGGCAAAAATGTTTATATAACCGCCGTTTCCTTCAAGAGCATCCAGTGCATTCTTGATCAGGTTTTCCATCACCCAGGAGAAAAGATCACGGTTAAGCATTAAAGGCGGGAGCTCCGGCTGGACATGCTTGCTTATCTGTACTTTTCCTTCTCCTTGGGGAAGCCGTCGGCTGAAATAATCGAGCACTTCAGAAATGATGGAATCGATTTCCTCTTTTTTCAGATCAGGTACAGATCCGATTTTGGAAAATCGGTTGGCAACCGTCTGCAGTCGATCCAGATCTTTGCCGATATCAGGAAGAACTTCCGCCGTCTTGTTCGGTGAAGACTTCATATATTCAAACCAGCCAATCAGAGAAGAAAGCGGCGTACCCAGCTGATGTGCCGTCTCCTTGGCCATGCCCACCCATATCAGGCGCTCCTCACTCTTTTTTATAGAACTGAATCCGGCATAACCGATGAGTATAAACAGTGCCACAACGGCAACTTCAATATAGGGAAGCCATTTCAGCTGCTGAATAATCTGTGACTGACCATAGTGATAAAAACCGAGCACCGATCCCTGATAGGAAATCGGGATCGGTTCGTTCATCTGGTCAAACTCTCTGATTTTTTCTTTCAGCTCCAGCTCAATTTCTTCGGGAAGTGGTCTTGTATTCTGCTGGGGGATATCAATATTTCTCCAGAATGCCGGTTCGCCTTCCGCATCTGTATAAATACTTGGATAATCAGCGGTTTGTATCACTTCGTTAAAGAAAAAACTGAGGTCCTGGGAATCCTCTGCGTTAATGTTCTCTTCAAAAATTTTGATCCGGAATTTCAGAAAATCCCTGGACTGTTCCTGCAGGTCGGATACCAGTAACTGAGTATAATAGAGAAAACCTATAACGAGAAGAATTGCCAGAACAAATAAGAAACTCTTAAAATTACCCTTAAAGTGATAGATATTCCTTGCCACAAAATTTTCCTTTACACCTGATTTAACTCAAAAATATATGAGATCCTCTTCAATTACAATACACTTTTCACAATAAAGTTTCCTTGAAGGCAATCGTTTACCAATAATGAAAAGATAAATTTCAGTTTCACCCGGTGGGCGGGTTTTCTTAACTTATTGTAAAATCGGGAGCCCTGGCATGAATTTGCTTTATTTGAGCTGGGATGAATATTTCATGGGAATTGCCATTTTCACTTCACTTCGCTCCAAGGATCCAAGCAGCAAGGTAGGCGCAGTGATAGTTAACCACAAAAATCATATTATTGGAACGGGATATAATGGTTTTATTGCCGGTATCGATGAATCGGCATTCGGCTGGGAACGCGAGGGTGAATGGCTCGAAACAAAATATCCTTACGTAGTCCACGCCGAAGCGAATGCCATTCTGAATTCTACCACAAACCGGATGGACGATTGTCGGATCTATTCCACGCTTTATCCCTGTAACGAATGCGCCAAAAAAATCGCACAAAAAGAAATTAAAGAAGTGATTTATCTTTCAGACAAGCACCGAGAGCAGGATTTCCATGCGGCATCTGTAAAAATATTTCAACTCTGCGGAATTATTACCAGGCGGCTGGAGATGCCTTCTCTGTCTGAAATAGTGGAAAAGTTTTCCCTTTTTCTTAATCAGTGATTACACCCGAATATGTCATGAACCTTTTGAAACCATAGCACAAAGTGAAATGGGTTAATAATATAAAAGAACGTATCATGTAAAATTGATTTAAAATTTGTTTTGTAAGACCCGATCCGTAAAATCTATTATTTTATATGCCTGCTTCATTTTTTTACTTTTTTATCGTCCTTTGGCGTATACACTTGTCCGGCGGCTAGAAAGGCTTTTTTTGTAGTGGATTCTCTTCGGTGTCCTTCGTCTCAGTAGCATAGTAGTAGTCACGGTTCACAAAGAGAAAGATTATTGTGAATTTGGGTTAAAGTTTGTGAATTAATCAAGTAGATTGTATGTATTGACATAGATTATTATTTTTTGTAAAATTAATCGGTTCAAAATTCAATAGAGGAGGACACATGAAACAGCTGCACTTCGATTTTCGAGACATATTCCGGGCACCCCGACTGGCTTTCAGCATCCAGAGAATCTGGATTAACGGGACAGGGTTGCTGGGAGGATATGTGGCTTACCTGATTATCTCCTATATCGCGTTAATAATTGGCGGATACAGTTTTTCCGAAATCTGGAAACAATCCGCACTCCTTCCCTGTGCTTTTATCATGGCGGTGCCCTGGTACAGCACGATCCTTTACCTGCTTGGTGTTATCGTTCTTGGTGCGGTTATTCTACTGACCAACACGGCTGTATCCCGCGTTATTTATATGACTCTCCGGGATGAATTGTTTTATACCTGGACACAGGCATTCAAGTTTGCATTCAAAAAATGGATCTCTTCACTGGGATCGATTATTACTTTCCTTTTTATCATCGCATTCTTTGTTATCGGTGCTCTGGTAATGGGACTCATCGGACGAATTCCCTTTATCGGTGAACTTGGTACCGCTCTTTTGACTGTCCCCTATATATTTGGGGCACTTCTGCTGCTTTTCATACTTATTGCATTTATGATAGCATTGTTTTTCGTACCGGCCATAATAGCGACCTCTGACGAAGATGCTCTGGGTGGAGTTTTTCAGTCCTTCAGTATCACTTTTAACCAGCCCTGGAGGATAGTCGTTTATTCAATGTTCCTGAGTGTGCTGTATATCGTTGGTGTTTTCATCTTCGTACTTGCCCTGAAAGCAGCATACTCAATATTTATTTTTCTGTTCACCATCGGTATGGGAGATAAAATACTGCAGATTCAGGAGCAGGCGCTTTACATCATAGATCAGTCACTCCCGGCTCTGTATTCCTGGGTTCAGCACCTTCCGGGTGAATCGGGAAACTGGATTTATCTGACCAGTCAGCATCCGTTTCCACCTCAGCTGAATGGAGTGATGACGCTTGCCGGTTATATCATGGGTATATTTTTGCTGTTTTTCGGCGGTGTGGTAGTAGCATATGGAGAAGCCATCTATAATGCCGGATTAACTATCATTTACATCATACTCTATAAACTTCAGGAAAAGGAAAGCCTTCTGGAACGGGAGGATGAAGAATTAAAAGAGGAAGAAGAAGAGGAGGAAAAAACAGAAACAACTGAAGAAACCGTACCCCCCGTTGAGACTGAAACGAAGACTAAACCCAAAAAGCCCGGTCGGAAGCCATCCGCTAAATCCAAAAAACCTCGTAAAAAAGAATAAATAACATTCCACGGGGGCTGTAACAAAAGTCCTGTTTTATGAAATAATATACATATTTTGACTTTTGATACGGCCCCTTTTTGGGTATTCCCCCCGGAAAAATTGAAAATCCTATTTTCCAGACAGCATAATAGAGAATATTTCCCGGATTCCGGGTTTCTTTCCATATGAAAGGGTTCCAATTCTGAACAAGCGTCCTGCCACAAAAATGCCTATCATGATTGATATCAACATAATACCAACGGATATCAAATAGTCAATTGCCGGGGGATTACCCAGGGGGGTTCTCAAAATCATAAAAGTAGGAGTAAGTGGCGGAATAAAAGACAGGATACGCACCAGAAGTGATCCGGGAGTTTCCAGGACCAGAATGGCCAGTACTATTGGAAATATTGAGAGCATCCGCATGAATTGATTCAGATGATGCGCGTCTTCTTCATTGGAAAACAGCGAACCAATTCCCACAAAAATAGATGCAAAATAGAGATATCCCAGAACAAAATACAGAAGAAAAAGTCCGGCATTTTTCGCTGTTAAGAATGTGACCTCACCAGCAGTGAAAACATTAAAAGCAATGAGTATCAAAACCAGACCATACCATATAACGATCTGGAAAATACCCAGCAGGCCCAATCCGATTATCTTACCAGCCATCAGCTGCTGATGGTTCACTGAAGAAAGCAGGAGCTCAATAACACGATTAGTTTTTTCCTTGATAACGCCGCCGAAGAGGAAACCGCTTGAAGTAAAAATACTGATGAACAGAAACAGGACAATAATAATTGGCCCCAAATAATTAATGATAAAATCGAACTCCTCCTTTTCTTCTCCCTGAAGCTGAATCTCCCTGAATTTTATCGGATCCAGCCATTCCTCAATTTTATCCACCCGTAATCCTTCGTCTTTAAGACGCTGTTCCACGATAACGATCTGTACCGCTTCCTTCAATGGGTCAATTTCCAGGAAATTTGACGGCAGAAGGGAATGAAATTCAACCATACCGGTTCTGAATTCTTCCGGGTCAATCAGCAGATATCCCTCCAGCTGGAGTGCATTTAACAGATTATCGGCATATTCAATACTTTCAATTCTCCAGAGTGAATCGGTTGTCTGCTTTTCCTGCTGATATTCCAGCTGCATCAGGTCCCTGGCTTCACGTGTTTGAATCAGATCGTCGTAAGTTGACCGCAGCGATGACTCCCGGCCAGGTGTTCTCGGTTTCTGAAAAATAAATTTACGCCGTTCTTTTATAGTATTGTAGGTGTCCTCCAGGCTGTCCAGCTCCATTTTCAGTTCAGTCAGATTCTGAAACCGTTCCTTCAGACGCGGTGATGTATCCGGATTAATGGTGACAAAACGCAGGAAAGGTGGCAAAGGATTTCCTGCGTTCACATCCACCAGGCGGTTCTCGACTTTTCCGCAGATTCCGGTGGTATCAAATTCCAGACAGCCGATCAGGCGGAAACGATTCGCCGATGGATCTTCCAGAAAAAGTGCCGGAATCAAAATGATACCGGCAAATATTACCGGTGAAATGAAGGTGGATAATAGAAAACTGCGGGACTTAAAATGCCGGAGAAATTCCCACCAGGTGATAATCAGAAATCGCTTCATGGGGTGTTGCTCTTAATTGTCTGTATAAAAATATCATGCAGACTGGGCCGGTGTATCTCCAGGCGTTGAACATCTGCAAGATTAATGATCTGCTGCATAACATCCTTCACGGGAGCATTACCATCCAGATATAAATGAACGAGCGAATCGGATATATCAATCTTTTTCACATGGGGCAATTTTTTCAGGATATCCGGATTTTGATGCATTTCAAGAATAATCATATTCTGATAAAAATTTTTACGAATCTTTTCCAGTGATCCTTGCAAAACCATTTTTCCCTGATGAATCATCACAAACTGGTCGCACATGGATTCGGCTTCTGCCAGCTGATGGGTGGAAATTAGAATGGTTTTCCCTTCGTCCCGTAACCGGAATAATTTATTTTTAATAAGATCCTGATTCATCGGATCCAGGCCCCACATTGGTTCGTCCATTATCAGGATATCGGGATTATGAATCAGGCTGACCAGAAATTGCAGTTTCTGCTGAGTCCCTTTGGACAGGTGACCAATGGGCTCTTCCAGATGATCAATCATGTCAAAGGCATCCAGCAAACGGACGGCTTCCACATGGCTTTTTTTACGTGACAGATTTTTCAGGCGCGCAAAATAGATCAGTACATCCAGAATGCTATATTTCTGGTAGAGTCCTCTCTCTTCCGGAAGGTATCCGATGCGATCCCCTATCTTCCGGTCCATTTTACGGTCATCAAAACGGATAAGTCCTTTGTCGGGTTTCAGAATATCCAAAATTATTCTGAGGGTGGTGGTTTTTCCCGCTCCATTCGGTCCCAGCAGACCAACAATCCGTCCCGGATGAAGAGAGAATGTCAGATCCTCAACAACCCTTTTTTTCTGAAAGGCCTTGCTTATTTTTTCAATCTGTACCCGCATTCTTGCCGTCTTCTGATTATAACGTTCCTAAACTTCGCCGGGTGAAAATATCTGCTTTCAATATTTTAATCATTTCCTTTTAATATCGCTACAAATATCCCGATTTTAAAACCAGTTATTTTTCTGTGAACACAATCCGACCGCTGGTTGCCGTTCTTAATTCTGCTTTCAACTTCTCGATTCTGGACGGCAACACCTCGATACGGCTTAACATTCCGTCCGGAGTCGCATCTTCCCTGATTGCCCCAGTATAACGATTTACCACATGATGTACCTGGCTGATCACTTCAAATGGATACTCTGCTTCAATAATTTTGAAATTGTAATGTTTCTGAATTTCGGCATTTTTTATGGTTATTTCTGCACAACCCGAATAAGCCCGGATCAAACCTCCGGTTCCAAGTTTGGTTCCCCCGAAATAGCGGGTAACCACCAGGACAACCTTTATTAGATGAAATTTATCGATCGTGGACAGTATTGGTTTTCCGGCAGTTCCGGGGGGCTCGCCATCATCGGAATAGCGGAAAACAGATTCATCCATTCGGTAAGCGAAGCAGTTGTGGGTGGCATCATGAAAGCAGGATCGGAGTTCAGCCACAAATTCCTCCGCAGACTCCCGATGTGGTGCATGAGCCAGATGGCCAATAAAAAGCGATCCTTTCTGCTTCAATTCTGCAGAGGAATTATCAACAATTGTCAGAAATAAATCCGGATCGATGTTTTATTTCCTTTCGATAAATTATAAAAAATATGTTGTTTCCCTCGTCTCCGCAAAATGAAATCTTACAAATAAAAAAAAAATTAACCTTCTTAATTCATCCCGGTAGACCGGGACCACCAGGGCTTGAAGACACTCAGAATAAAGGAGGACAAAAATAAATCGGTAAATGAAATATGTAAAATCACAAATACTTTTTTACTCATTTATTTTAATATCTTTGTGCCTTCGTGTCAGCCGGCGTGATCTTGGTGGTTATGAATTTTCCAGGTTAATAAATATGCCTACGAATCCTGTTTGTTTTAGGATCGGCACGAGAATCCTTACTAAAGGAATTCAATGTCGACGATTTCTACACCTTCATCGCACTTATTTCCCGGCCCAAATTTCGGTCCGGTGGCTTGCTTCTGTCCTGCGTCCAGAAGGGCGAGCCTGTCTGGTTCGATCTGTGGACCAAAAGTAAAGAGAATAAATGATTGTACATAAAAAGGCCTTCCCCCAAGACTTCGGAATGTTACTAGAAAATTTCCCATCAATCTTTCAATATTTATACATCAAGTTGAGTTAGGGAAGATATCATAATTTAAAATATACCTATTTATCATAAAATTGTCAAGGCAGGCTTCCATGGTCTGCATTTTACATGAATAAATTCCATTTCACAAATTTTTAGATCCCCGGGCTATTAAAATTTTTTTATATTCAAATCAGCTGTCGGAATTGTTCTGATATATACAATAATCGATTTTATCTGTCTGATGGTTATAAAGAACAGACTATACTCCATTTGAATAAATCTGAATAAACCAGGATTAATGAAAATGCAAAGTAAAAACCCGGATTTTCATCTAAACGAAACAAATGTTTTCCTACCCTGTCTCCAAATCGGAAAACTGCTGACATCGACCCTTGATTTAAATGAAATTCTTTCACTTATCATGTCTTATATCAGCCATCTGGTTGAGGCCAGTAACTGGTCTCTGCTCCTCCGCCATGAAAATACCGGTAATCTTCACTTCGAAGTCGTTGTGGGAATCGATAAAAAAGTGGTTGATGATGTAACCATTCCTCCGGGTCAGGGCATAGCCGGGTTAGTTGCAGAAAAAGGCGAGCCGATATTCATTGAGAATGCAAGTATGGATGAAAGGGTTTTCCGCGAGGTAGACCGGTTAACCGGCTTCAAAACCAGATCCATCATCTGTATCCCACTGAATACTCATGGGAGAACACTTGGAGTCATTGAAATAATTAATGTTGAGGATTTTGTGGGATTCAGAAAGAACAAGCTTCCGCCATTATCGATCCTGGCAGATTATGCGGCCATTGCCATTGAAAATTCTCAGTATCTGAACAGAATCCGCAAGATGAGTATTACTGACGAACATACCGGATTATTTAATTCGCGTTATATGCATTCAATCTTTCCTGTTTTGATAAAAGAAGCCGACAGGAACAATAATTGTCTGGCGGCAGTATTTGTGGATATCGATAATTTTAAGACGGTTGTGGATACTTATGGTCATCTTGCCGGTTCACATGCTCTGAAAGAGATAGGAGAAACTATTCGGAAATCTCTCCGTTCCGAAGATATTCTTATCAAATATGGTGGCGATGAATACGTGATCCTTTTACCCGGATCCAACAAAAACCGGGCTGTATCTTTAATTAAATCAGTACAAAAAAATTTGAGGGAATCGAGTTTTCTCAAAAAAGAAAAAAAACCATTAAGGGTTACCGCAAGTTTCGGTATTGCGGTTTACCCCGATGATGCGAAATCTCAGAAAGAACTACTGCTAATGGCAGATGATTCCATGTACCAAATAAAGAACTCCGGCAAAAACGGTATAGGTACGGTTCAGCCCGGATAAATTATAATTTGATAAACGCTCCACAGAAATTCATGCTTTTAATGACGCTGGCAGTTTATATTTAAAGGGGAAAGCGTGGCTGAAAAAATATTATCTGAGGAAATCAGGTTTTCTGTATTAGATAAATCGACCTGGCCGGATTTTGAGAAACTCTTTGGCGAGAGGGGGGCCTGTGGTGGTTGCTGGTGTATGTGGTGGCGACTGAAAAGATCGGAATACAACAAACAGAAGGGATTCGGCAACAAAAAATCCATGCGGAATCTGGTGGAGTCAGGCAAAGTACCCGGGCTCATGGCATATCTCAACGATGAACCTGTCGGATGGATTTCCGTTGGTCCCCGTACTGATTATTCGGCTCTTGAGAGATCGCGAATCCTGAAGCCAGTAGATGATCAACCGGTCTGGTCAATAGTATGCATCTTCATTCACAAAAAGTATCGCGGGATGGGATTAAGTATTCGGCTGATTGAATATGCGGTCGAATTTGCCCGCCAGAATGGCGTACGGATCGTTGAAGGATACCCGGTGGAACCGAAAAATAGCCGTATTCCGGAAGTCTTCGCCTATACCGGTCTGGCATCATCCTTCCGTCAGGCCGGTTTCAAAGAGGTAGCCCGCCGGTCTGAAACGCGACCTATAATGCGCTTTTTTCTGGAATAAAATTCACGTCTTCCCAGATAAAGCAAAGGAGACGGCCTCACATTGATGAAGCCATCTCCTTAAAATTTAATTTTGTAACAAGGAAACAAATATTCGCAATATAAACCGATATGGATTAACCGGTTTTCTGTTCCGCTACTTTTTTCAACTTATCATTCGCCATGACAGCTATATCCACCCGGCGATTCAACTGACGGCCGTCCACCGTCTCATTGGATGCAATCGGCTGGCTTTCCCCGTAACCCATGATGGTGAAGCGTGATGCACTAACATTCAAACTGGCGAGATAATTCGCAACAGACTGAGATCGACGACGGGAAAGTTCTAAATTATAATCATCCGAACCGGTGGCATCGGTGTGTCCTTCAATCAGAATATTGGTTTCTTCGTACTTATTCAGAATATTAGCCAGTTTTGCCAGTTCTTCTTGGCTGGCAGGTCTGAGATTTGCTTTGTCAACATCGAAGAGCAGTCCGCTGTTAAAGGTGATTTTAATTCCTTCACCAATTCGTTCAACCGTAGCACCTTCCAGATCCTGTTCGATTTCCTCCGCCTGATTATCCATATAATTGCCAATGTAGGCACCTGCAGCTCCACCGACTGCCGCACCAATTATGGCACCGAGAAGTGTATTACCGGCCTGTTTCCCGATAACGGCACCGGCAACTCCTCCTGCGGTGGCTCCAACTGCTGCACCTTTTGTTTTCCTGGAAGCAGAGCATCCCAGCAGGCCAGCAATTATCAGAGAAATTAAAACGACCTGAAATGCTTTTTTCATAATTCTTTTACCTCCTGAAAATTGTGAATGTAATGCATGTTAATATATCGATAATTTTATAAATTTATACTTCCATAAGCAAATAAATTAAATATATTCTTTTGCTTCTTATTTTAAATGTCTCTGTCAGGTTTAAGATAATATAACATCCGGGAGTGAAACACCATGTTGATAAATTCTAAAAACAATCGATCGAGCAAAATTATCACAATCCGGCCGCGCGATGAAATCATGACTCGGCAGGGTATTCCCTACCTGATGGGTATCACCGGACATTCTGCCGGAGCCCGGGGATTGTCTATGAGTATGGTTATCATTCCTCCGGGAGGTGCCGCTCTTCCCCATCTTCATCGGGGTTTCGAGACGGCCATATATATTCTGGAGGGACGTGTCGAAACTCGTTTTGGTGAAGGATTAAAGGATTCGATAATAAACGAGGCCGGTGATTTTCTCTACATCCCCGAGGATTGTCCCCACCAGCCCGTTAATTTGAGTAAAACGAAATCGGTCAAAGCCATCGTCGCCAGAACTGACGCCAATGAGCAGGAGAGCGTCGTTTTGTATAAGGATCATTAAAATAAAGATTTATTTAATGATCAGAAATCGACCATTTTCAGATCGGCTTCTTCTTTCAGTTTTTCGATCTGTTCCTGCTGTACCTGATTTTTACGACTATTAATGATCCTGAGACGGAGACTGTCTCTTATCTCCTCAAATGGTTGATCCTGTTTCTTTCTTTCGATCACTTTCAGGATGTGGTATCCATATTGCGTTTCTATAATATCACTTATCTCCCCCTCGGGTACCGAAAAGGCTGCATCCTCGAAAGGCTTAACCATCATGCCGCGTTCAAAATCCTCATATAACCCCCCTTTTTCCTTTGAGCCGGGGTCCTCCGAATATTTTTGGGCCAGCTCTGCAAAATCTTCACCACCACGGGCCTTTTCCAGAATTTCCTCCATTTTATCCCGGATTTCATCCTTTTCAGATTCGCTTTTTCCCTGAGTCCTCAGGAGAATATGACGAACGGTGGCCGTTTTTCCGGAATCGTATATTTTTTGAAGTTCCTCATCACTCACATCTGTCTCCTCTTCCACGACCTTGTCCAGATATTTCTGAATCATAACGGATTCGCGAATCTGCTGCTTAATGAAGTCAAAATCTATCCCTCGCTGACTGAGCATAGACCCGAATCGTTCCTCTCCACCATACCGGCTGTATTGTAAATTCAAAATACTGTCCATGTCGGCTGGTGAAATCTGAATTCCCCTTTCCCTGGCGGCCCGCAGTAAAAGTTTCTTTTCAGCAAACTGCCGGGCGTTATTCTCAATTACATTTTTCAATGAAGCAGAATCGAGTGAATAAAACTGACTGACTCCCTCACCCATATTTTCATAAATATGTTTAAGGTTTTCGCCGGTTTTCAGCACAAAATACTTGGTTTTTACCAGGGGATTATTTTCTTCCGGATTCAGATATGGGACCTTTTCTGAAAGTTTCGAAGCGAACTCATAAGCCGGGGTCCCTTCCTTAAGCGCAGTTCCATCATCACCACAGGAAATTAATAAAAGAAATATTAAAGATAAAAATACAACAAATCGGGGCATTTCTCCTCCAGATTAAATAAGACATTCATTAAACCGTTGAAGATACAAAATAAAAACAGATTTCACCATGTTTTTTAATATTATCGGAGAAGGCAGGGGGTATGGAGGTGTGGGGGCATATGGGGAATATGGGTATAGGGTATAAGGCTTATGGGCACAAGGGCCCAGAGGCTCATGGAACTTAGGATATAGGCTAAGGGCCAAAGATTAATAATGAAGCCGGCAATCGGCAATAAAAAGGATTCAGGAATCAGGAACCAGGATTCACACGGAAAACGGAAAAGGGATAACGGATAAAGAAGGCACAGAGTCACGCCGAATATAGGCGGATCCGCCTTCCCGGCGGAGCGCAGGGCTCAGGATTCACGCG
>JAFGSO010000390.1 GCA_016934605.1 Calditrichota bacterium
ATTACGATTATCATATCACTGGCAATTTATATGGTCATTCCACATCCGGTTATCATTACAGGCATGGTCCTTGCTGTGATTGCAGCATTTTTAATGGCCATTGAATCGGAGGAAGCCGCTGAAAAGCTTCCATAGATTTTCTTTATTTTTGGTAAAAATATGTTCTTATTAATTGAAAATTTTTTATTTGTTTCAGGCGGGTTATTTTGAAAAAGTTGTGGAAAATTAGTGCAAATTCTTTTTCTCAGCTTATGGGAAAGCTTTATTTCATATTTACTCTTTGTCTATTACATGTTTTTTTTCAAAGTTCTCACAGTCAAAATGCGAATGAATTTGAATTCCCCTTAAAAAGTAAAGGAAGTCTGGAATTTTATGTAGATATATATCAATTTGAAGCGAAAGCCCCCCACAACAAAATAGAAATCAGTTATGCTGTTCCATTGCTGCAATTCATAGAATCATCTATGATTGTCTCGGATAGTGTTCATTTAATTATTGATTTATCTATGAGGGATTCAACCGATCAGGAACTTTCCTCCATTCATGAGCAGAAGAAAATTTTGTGTGCTGAGTTAATTGAACAGAATGGGGGGTATTTCATTGATCTGAGATCATTCTTGGTGCAATTAGATCAAGTAAAATTATCAATAAGTATCGAGGACACAATTTCTGGTCGTTCAGGTAAGGTTGATAAAATTTTTTCGAAAAGGTGTTATCAGGAAGATTTTTCTATAAGCGATCCTTTGTTTGCATCGCATGTACAAAAATCATCCGAACAAAATGCTTTTGTCCGACACGGTCTTCTGATGGTTCCATCTCCATCGCGGGAATTCCACCACGCATCTCCAGATAAGAATATGTATGTGTATTATGAAATTAACAGAATGTATTACAATGAGAACGATCCATCCTATTACCAGGCCTTCTGTGAGATAAAAGATATTTCTGGAAATATCATATATAACGCAAGTAAAGAGGCTGTATTAAAAAAATCCAGTAATACCTCCCGGGTTGAAATAATACCATTGAAAGATCTTCCGGGCGGTATTTACAAAATTACTCTTACCGTATCAGATCTCAAGTATGAGATAGATCGTTCCGTTCAGCGTTATTTCTGGGTTATTTCTTCAGAACCCACTGAAGAACTTGTGCTTCCCATGGAAGAGAGTGATATTAAAAAATATTACGATCAAATAAAATATATTGCCACAGATAATGAGAAAAAAATATTCAACCAGTTGGATGCAAGGGGTAAACAGGAATTTATTCTCAGATTCTGGGAGAAAAGGGATCCTACTCCAGGCACACCCACCAATGAATTCATGATCGAGCATTTTAAAAAGCTTTCATATATTGAACAAAATTTTACTGATGGCATCGATTCGGATCGTGCACGTATTTTTATGAAATACGGTCCACCTCTGGATATGGAACGGTATCCTTTCCTGGAAGGTGAATCCAGACCGATTGAAATATGGAGTTATGGGATAAACGGTAATACTAAATTTGTATTTGTGGATCGCACGCGAGACGGCGTTTATGTACTTGTGCACTCTAATCATCCGGATGAATATAGCAATCCGGACTGGATGGAGGACATTAATTAATATAAATGGATTGGAAGATTATTTAATGAACTTATGTATCTCAAGATGGACTTTAGGTACTTAAACTTAAGGAGGTAGTCAAATGCAATATTCATTTAAGCTGTATTTGCTGCTTAGTATGCTTGTATTTTTTCTGCTCCTGACTCCTTCACAAAATCTGCTTTGGGCAGCATCCACGGGTAAAATTTCAGGTCAGATAGTGGATGCAGATACGAAAGAACCGCTGCCGGGAGCGAATGTAGTGATTGAAGGAACATCTATGGGAGCGGCGACAGACAAGGATGGCTTTTATTTTATCATCAATGTACCACCCGATATTTACGCGGTGAAAGCAATGATGGTAGGATATACCACAATTATTAAGGAAAATGTACGGGTCAGTGTGAACCAGACGACAAATGTAAATTTCGAAATGGGCGAACAGGCAATTGAAGGAGAAGCTATTGTTGTGGAAGCGCAAAGACCTGTGATACAGATGGATGTATCCTCCAGTCAGAAAATTGTGACGGAAGAAGCGATTATGGATCGTCCCCTGGAAAACCTGGAAGAAATTCTGTCCACTGAAGTTGGAATAGACCTTCAGGCAAACACTGAGGGAACGGGATTACTGGTTCGAGGTGGTGGTTTGAACGAAACGGATATTAAAGTGGACGGGCTTTCCACCCGGAATGAGCGAAATCAGCAACCGATGACGAATATTAATCTGACTGCTGTCAAGGAAATCGAAATTTTAACTGGTGGCTTCAACGCAGAATATGGCGACATCAGATCTGGACTGGTAAACGTGGTGACCAAGGAAGGGAGTCTAAATCGGTTTTCATTCAATGCCGATGTGCGGACAAGTCCTCCGGCCAGAAAACACTTTGGTCCAAGTCCTTATTCGGTTGATGGGCCATTCTGGCAGGTGTATGCCGGTCCTGATGCTTTTACAGGAGTGACCAAAGAGATGGTCGAATCGGGAAAATATCCTTTTGAATTTGTTGGCTGGAATAAAGTATCCCAGCAGTTTCTTGCGGATCCCGATCCATCAAATGATTTAACTCCGCAGGAAGCCCTTGAGGTATGGAAATGGCAACATCGTTTGCGTGAATATGCCGATCAGCCTGATTATATTATCGATGTATCATTAAGTGGTCCAATTCCAAAAACTCCTGTGGCTTTTATGCTATCCCAGCGTTACGAGAATTTGCAGCTGGTTTATCCTTTTAGCCGGAATAATTCCATTTCCAGTTCTACCCTGCTTAAATTAACCTCTCATATTTC
>JAFGSO010000391.1 GCA_016934605.1 Calditrichota bacterium
AATTCTTCAAAAACTGAATCATCTGATTGAAGAACTTTCCACGTCCGATCGGTTTATTAAACTTTTCCTGGCCAGCTATAATAAAGATACTGCTGAATTCATTTATGTTAATGCCGGACACAATCCGCCACTCCATTTTTCCCGAAAAAACCAACTTGCAAAATTGAAGAAAAATAGCGTATGTATTGGTGTTGTTCCTTTTGATTACCGGATTGAAAAAATTCACCTGGAGAAAAATGACATTCTGCTGATGTATACAGACGGTGTCCTGGAGGCAAAAAATGATCTGCATGAAATGTTCGGAGAAAAAAACCTGGTCCAGGCTGTGCTCGATAAACAGAATCAAAACTGTGAAGTGATTCAGGATGAAATAACTCTGAGAGTACTGGACCACTGCGGAGACCGTCCTCTTGATGATGATTACACACTTTTCATCATCAAGAAAAATTAATTTCCCTGCATTCACTCCTTCCTTAAATTTATATATGATTATGTCCTTTGATCAGCTCATTGTATACTCTTACATTTGATAATATACGTTTGGATTTTACAAATTTTCGACTAAAGATATAGAAAGAAATGCTACAGAACACGGCATATTTTATGGCAATTTTTATGACAACAACCTCTTCCATAATGGAGCTGTATCAAAAGTTATGTTATTATGAAATAATATACATTATTGCGTAGATCCATCATTTAAAGTAACTCTCCCTCTTCGCCCTTTCTCTTTTAATAAAAAGGAGTTTGGGGTGGGTTAATAAATTAATATTGAAAAGCGTAATTCATATTTATACACATATTTTGACTTTTGATACAGCCCCAGAGAGAGGGGGAGGTTTAAAAAACATCCAAAATTTGAATATTTCTGAGTATGATTACGTTTAGCTGGCAGAGATTTAGTAGTACAGCCGGAGCAACTTTATGGAACTGCATTATATAACACTTCTTCGACAGGCAAAATTCATGCATTCTTGTCTGAAAGGCAGTATCATCACTGCCAGTTTCACCCGAAAAAAAAATGAAATGATATTACGATTGGACGGGCAATCTTTACCAACTCAGGAATTGATTCTTTCATCAGATGCCGTTTACCCGTTTCTATTGCTTCGAGATTTCCGAAAATCCAGCGGCATTTCCACCAATGTGATGGATTCGCTAATCGGCAAGCAAATCGAAAAAATTTCTATTTCTGAGAATGACCGTCTGATCGAGTTCATATTTTTAGACTGGAATCATCGTCTGTTGCTTCAGTTTTTCAGAAACAGAACAAATTTTTTTATTCTGGATCCCTCAGATATAATCATCAGTGCCTTTAAACATCAGAAAAAATACAAAAATACGGCATTCGGTCTTCAGACGACCAAAAAACTTTCTCCTTTGGATATTACCAGATGTCAATTTTATCAATTACTCAGTACTCACCATAATATGCCAGTAGTAGCGCTTTTAAAAAAACACTTCATCTTTATGTCTTCTGCAATTATCAGAGAAATAACTCTGAAAAGCGGATTGGATGAAGCAATTCTGGCGGGAGATATAGAGGAAAATCAGACAGAATTACTCTATTATTGTCTAAAGGATTTTTTCACCAGATGCCTGAATGATCCTCCAAGAGTATATCTGAAAGGTGAATTTCCGCAGGCATTTTCCCTTACCGAAATGAAAATTTATACAGATTATGATGTGCGGTTTTTTAAAAATGTAAATGAGGCCCTTTCTTTCTATTTCTTCCGAAAACAGAAGCTGGATCGGATTGTGAAAAAAAGAGACCGTATTGTCACTATTATCGAGAATAAAATCGGGCAGTTGGAAAAACTGATAGCCCACCTGAAATCACTTCCCGATGAAAAGGAACAGCGATCTTATTTACAGAAAATCGGGGAATTGATCCTTGCCCAAATGTATAATATTCCGTCCGGAAAAGCAGAAATTGAACTGACGGATCTTTATGATCCATCTCAGAAAAAAATGAGAGTGAGAATAAATCCGGAATTATCTTTACAGGAAAATGCCGGGAATTACTTTGATAAAGCTCGGGATGTTGCGCAAAATATGAGGCAGGTGAAGAGAAATATTGAAGAACATCGGAAAAAACTGGATCAATTACACCATATTAATTCGATCATTCAAAAGGAACTCGATTTCAGAGATTTAGATAAAATTGAAAAAAAACTCGTCGATATGCATATTATTCAGACAGACGAACAGCATATGGAAGAAGTTTACCGGCCTTATAGATCGTATTTCATCGATAACTGGGAAATTTGGGTCGGTAAAAACGCGAAGAGTAATGATGAAACAACTTTCCGCCATGCCCACAAGGAGGATCTCTGGCTGCATGCCCAGGGAGTGAGCGGATCGCATGTGATAATCAGGAGAAGTAGTGAAAAGAAAGAGGTTCCCAAAAGAACGATTGAATACGCTGCCAGGCTGGCTGCAACGAATAGTCGGTCCAAAACAAGCAGTTATGTACCGGTGATCGTTACACATGTAAAATATGTTCATAAGCCGAAGGGTACGCCCCCGGGAACAGTGAATGCTGAAAGAGTAAAAACAATTTTTGTTGAACCTCTGAAGGAATAAATTCTCATTTTTTCATTATGATTGGCCATGAAATTTACCTTAATTATGAATTGTATTCTGCATATGAATTAAAATAAAAGGGGTTTATTATGAGAAATATTTTACTCTGGTACACCATATTGGTTTTTATAAATACAATCGGGTGTCAAAATAATTTGAGTCAGTCCCGATCGACGGTCAAGGTTGTTTCCGCTTTCCCCAATATACAATTTAAACGACCGGTAGATCTTCAAACTCCCATGGACGGTTCAAACCGATTGTTCGTTCTGGAACAGCAGGGTAAAATTTTTGTATTCGATAATTCTCCGTCAGTTTCTGAAAAACTCCTTTTTCTGGACATTACAGACCGGGTGAACGATCGCGGCAATGAAGAAGGTTTGCTGGGACTTGCGTTTCATCCAGATTTCAGTTCAAATAAGTACTTTTTTCTGGATTATACTTCGGATAATCCCAGAAGGACAATTATTGCCAGGTACCAGGTTGATCCCAATATGCCTTCCCGTGCACTGAAAGAAAGCGAGCAGGTGATATTGGAAGTACCACAGCCTTATAGTAACCATAACGGGGGGCAAATTTCATTCGGCCCGGATGGTTATCTTTATATTGCCCTGGGAGACGGCGGCTCTGGCGGAGATCCCCACAATAATGGACAGAATCCCCGGACTCTTCTGGGAAGCATTCTGAGAATTGATATAGACCAAACCTCCGGTAATAAACTCTACGGGATACCGGCTGACAATCCCTTTTACGGAAATACCGAAGGATTTAAAGAAGAAATTTATGCTTATGGATTAAGAAATCCATGGCGTTTTAGCTTCGATTTAGAAACAAACAGGTTTTGGACAGGCGATGTCGGACAAAATAAGTACGAAGAAATTGATATTATCATCAAAGGCGGGAACTACGGCTGGAATATTTTCGAAGGATTCCATCTTTACGGCAATCCCGCAGATACCGCGGGAAAGTCCTTGATAGATCCGGTGTGGGAATACAGCCACGATGTCGGACAATCGGTAACCGGAGGATTTGTATATCGTGGAATATCTGTCCCGGAACTTACCGGTTTGTATATATATGCGGACTATGTTTCAGGCAGAATCTGGGGTCTCAAGTACGATGGTATAAATGATATTCAGAATGAACTTCTGCTGGAAAGTGATCTGAATATTTCATCATTCGGAACCGATCAGGATAATGAATTATACCTTTGTGCATTTGATGGATACATTTATCGTTTTCAGAGCCAGAACTGAAGAAAACATATGATGGATATAATACCCAACGCCTTAAATAAATATCTTGAGGATTTGCTTCCTCCAAGAGATAAACAATTAACAGAGATGGAAAATTATGCCGCAGGCAACAATTTTCCTATTGTCGGTCCTCAGGTCGGGCATCTGCTTTTTCAACTGTCACGTCTTTATCGGCCTGAAAAAATCTTCGAGATGGGCTCGGGCTTCGGATATTCCGCTTACTGGTTTGCCAGAGGAGCACCGGAATCTGCGATAACACTGACAGACCAGGATGAAAATAATCTCCGAATGGCGCGAAATTGGCTGGAAAGAGGGAAATTCATCAACAGATTGGAGTTCATCACCGGTGAATCAATCGAAATTCTGCGAAAAAACAGATCAGAATTTGATTTCATATTTATCGACATCGATAAATATGATTATCCTGAGGCGTTTCGGCTTGCCGTTGAACGAGTCCGGAGGGGCGGACTGATAATAATTGATAATCTTCTCTGGTATGGAAGAGTGCTAGATCCGGCTATAGAAGACCGGTCAACCCAAGGCGTTCGCGAAACGAACATGCTGCTTTTTCAGACACCCGGTATTTTTTCAACGTTGCTTCCCATAAGGGATGGACTGGGGATTTCTCTGAAACTTTAAACATGTCTTTTAAAATATGCACATTTTTTCTGTTTTTGTTTATTCTTTAATATATGTTGTTTATATTATCACAACTTTTTACCGCTTTAAGAACTGTTCTATGTCATGAGCCGGATTCACTTCGGTAAATTAATATCTTACACATATATTAGCAGAGGTTCAAATGAACGAAAAGAAATATGATGTGGCGGTTATTGGGGGCGGTATAGTAGGTTGTGCAACAGCCATGGCTTTATCTGAATCACAAAAAATCTCTATCATAATACTTGAAGCGGAAGATAAACTTGCCGCTCATCAAACCGGTAATAACAGTGGAGTTATTCACTCAGGGCTTTACTACAAACCAGGTTCCATGAAAGCACAAAATTGTGTTGAGGGCCGGGAGGCATTATATAGTTTTTGTGAGAAGCATAATATTGCCCACGATCGATGCGGGAAACTGGTAGTGGCAACCAGTGAGGACCAGATTCCTGCACTAGATGAACTTCAGCGACGCGGAACCGCAAACGGTCTGCAGAATATCAAACGTCTGTCACCAGAGGAAATGAAAGAATATGAACCACATGTAAGCGGAATTGCCGGCATGCGGATTCAGGAAACCGGAATTGTTGATTTTGTGCAGGTTACAAATAAATTTGCAGAAATAGTCCAGGAGCGTGGAGGAGAAATTCGGAAAAATGCCCGTGTCATCGGATTTCAGCGTGAACCGGATGGACTGGTTCTGGAAACCACCGCCGGAACCGTCCATTGTAAGAACCTGGTTAACTGTGCAGGTCTCCAGTCAGA
>JAFGSO010000392.1 GCA_016934605.1 Calditrichota bacterium
AAAACTATTGCCGAGGAAATGCCCTGGGCATATAAAGATGTGGCTGACGTAGTGGAAGTGATGCACCGCGCCGGAATCAGCCGGAAAGTTGTGCGGCTTAAACCGCTGGGTGTGATTAAAGGGTAAGAATGAAAAGAGATATTTCAGCGCAGTATCGGCTGGAGGGATTTGGTTACCATATTGTTGAAAAACTGGTGGGATCACTTCCAGATAATACCCTGCCGCAGGTTGCACGTTTCTTCGCATTTTTGGCATTTACTGTCCTCCGGATTCGACGTCGGGTGAGCCTGGAAAATCTGAACATTGCGTTTCCGGAAAAGTCTCTATCCTGGAAAAAACAGATTGCCTACTATTCCTATCTCCATTTTTCGCTGGTGATTCTGGAATTTATGAAAATGAATAGCTGGAATGCGAATCAATTAGAACGCCATGTGTATAGAGCAAGTGTTGGAAACGTTATGGACGCTTTAAGACATGGTGAAGGAGCTATTGTTGTGTCGGGTCACTTCGGAAACTGGGAAATTGGTATCGGTCATTATTTTTTTCTGGGAGTTGCATCCACTGTAATTCAACAGCGACAGAAAAATCCACTGATTAATGATAAAATGAAAGCCCTCAGGGAAAAATGGGGAATGGAAATAGTGTATCCCCGTGGCGCAGTGAGAAATTGTGCAAAGGCCTTGAAAAGAGGAAGACTTGTGGCCATTCTGGGTGACCAGGATGCTGGTGATAAAGGTGTATTTGTGCCTTTTTTCGGACGTTTGTCATCAACTCATATCGGAGCAGCCGTGTTACAGATTAAAACGGGTGTGAGAATATTTCTGGGAAGAGTTGTTCGGATAAATACCGGTAAGTTCGATATTGATATGATTGAAATACCGAATCCTGAAAGACATAAACTTAAACAGCATAACGTTCGCTCACTCACGGCTGAATTAATGTCCGTCCTGGAACGCGAGATCCGGAAAAAACCTGCCCAGTATTTCTGGATGCACCGCCGATGGAAGACACCGCCTCCGCAAGAAAAATGAAGCAGGAATCAGGAATTAGGAATTAAAAAAATTGGGATGACGGATAAGGGAGAAAGGAAAACGAGTCAGCAGTCAGTAGTTTACAAAACCGGATTATCCGTTATCTCTTTTCTCTCCATGACAGATCCCTTTTCCCTTATCCGTTATCCCTTTTCCCTCTTTGCCAGTGCACTGTTTTCTGCTTTCTGATTATTGCTTTCTATCTTCTCTTTTCTCTGTATGACAGATCCCTTTTCCCTTATCCGTTATCCCTTTTCCCTTATCCGTTATCCCTTTTCCCTCTCTAACCTTCTTTTTATCTTTGATCTTATTTCTTAATATCTTCCTCCCGCCCGCCTGGTTGACAGTTTTCGACCGGATGGTCGAATTCATTCATCCTTGTATTTTTTAATTGCATCTTGTAACCACTTGTTTTAAAGGAAGTTTGCAACGATGTTTTTAAAACTGGCATGTAAATTGTTTCCTATTTCATCCAAATGATCAAAAAACACCAAAATCAGGAGGATTTAAAATGAAACGCTTTTTTCAGTTGATCGTAATCTCCGGAATCATGTTCGGATTTGTTCTGCACGGAATGGCTCAGGATTCCCAGGAAGAGCAGACCAAAACACGGACTAAAGCAAAGGCAAAGGTCCAGACCCAGGCTCAGGTGAAAAGTGGCGATCAGCAGCAGATCCAGCAGAAGGAAAAACAGCAAAAGAGTGGTACCCAGAACCAAACCGGTAAGGGTTCAACACCGTTAAACCCGAACCAGTATCAACACCAGTTCAAATATCAGTATCAGGATAAGAACGGAGACGGGATCGACGACCGTCTGCAAATCAGAAACCGTACCAGGACTGAAAATAATGCAGGGAAAGACGGATCTGCACAGAGACAAGTACAGCAGAAAGTAAAACTTCAAAGCGGAAACAACTACGGTCCCGGCAATACTGCAGGAAATTCTGGTGGTCCATCAAACACCCGGAAAAATAGCGGCAAATCCGGCAATGGCGGTAAATAATCGCTGATCCTATCATAAATCCAGCTGAAAGCCTCCCCGGCAACGGGGGGCTTTCCTGCATTTAAACCAGATGTTGCCAAATTTCCCAGAATGATGTAATTTGTTTCCATGAACAGGCTGATAAAACAGGCACAGATTATCCGCCCCAGAAACCTGCTGTTTATTTTTTTGGGATTGGCGGGGCTCATGATCAGTTCGGCTGTGATCGAATTGCGCCAGAGCAAGAGAGAATTGCTCGATCTTCTCGGTCAGCAGGCTCATACTTTGCTGGAATCGGTCCTAAGTGCCTCCCGGAATACGCTGACGACAAATATTCTTATCGAAGAATTGATAGAAGAGCGGCTGCTGAATAATGCCACCATGATAAAAAATGTGTATGAGAAAGCTACCTTAAATAACCAATTCCTGGGAGAATTTGCCCGCCAAAATAATCTTTACAGGATAAACATATTCAATCGTGAGGGGGACAAGATTTTCAGCAGCCACCCCGAAATTCACCCGGATTCGGCGTCGGGTATTGAGGCACAGGATATGCTGGCACCAATTTTTGAGGGGGAAAAAGACACTCTGTTACTTGGACTGAGAGCATCGCGTTATGGCAGAGGATCCCGCTATGCAGTGGCGATGGCGACGACCGGCAGAGGCGCTGTTGTGGTTAATATGGATGCAGATCAGCTTCTCGAATTCCGCCGTGAAGTGGGTATCGGAAGCCTGCTTCAGAGTGTCAGCGATAATCCGGGAATTCTTTACACGGCCATCCAGGATTCCAGTGGTATTCTGGCCGCATCGGGAAATATCATTGACCTGGAGCGTATAGTAGATTCGCCGTTCCTGAACAGCATTCTGTCCGATTCGGTTATGAAAGCCAGGATGACAGATTTTAAGGATGGTGAAGTGTTTGAAGCGGTACATCCTTTTCGCTTCGAAGGTGAGACTATCGGACTTATTCGTCTGGGCATTTCGCTTGAACCACTGGAAGCTATCAACAAGCGCATTTATCGGCGCATCATCATTATCAGTATTCTTTTGCTGGTGGTCGGTTTTTTTCTGTTTGCCTTTATTCTGCTTCAGCAGAATCTGGATTTTACCCGGAAGCAGTATCAGGCCGTTGAAACCTATTCACAGAATATTATCCAGAATGTCAGTGATGCCATTATCGTGATCTCCCAGGACAGACAGATAAAAATAATCAACAGATCTGCAGAAACCCTGTTTGGTATTAAAGCCTCCGATATAGTAGGGAAGCATATCGAAAATATTACGGTTGAAGAAAACTGGGACCAGCTTCTGAGAGATGAAGCAGCCATGCGGGAACTGAAAGTGACAATCCGGGGGAGGATGAGATATATTCTGTTGTCCAGAAGTCAGTATCGGGACGAAAAAGGTGAGTTAACTTATGTTCTGGTATGGCGCGATCTGACAGACCAGAAACGGCTTGAAAACCAGGTTCAGCGGCGGGAACGGCTCAGTGCACTGGGACAACTGGCCTCCGGTGTGGCCCACGAAATTCGTAATCCGCTGAATGCCATTGGTACGGTGGTACAGCA
>JAFGSO010000393.1 GCA_016934605.1 Calditrichota bacterium
TGAAACCAATATAGATTCACCGATGCTTCAATGCAATTCGTGATCATATAAATTCCGAGAGCAGAAAGCAATTCACAAATAAATGGCTCAGAGGCGCAGGGGATCATGTAGGATAGGATAAAGGCTGAAGGACAGCAGTCGATAAAAATAGGATTCAGGAGTGAGGAATCACGAGTCAGTCCAGCATCTAGCCTCTGGTCGTCGGTAGCGAAGACTGCTTTCTGCTTTCTGGTTCCAACGACTGAAGTCGCTGGCTAAAATCAATTGTCCCTGCGGAACAAACATAAAGACATAACATTATAATATTTTGGTCTTTTTACTCATTCTCTTGTTCTCTTGTATCTTGTTTTCTTGCATCCTGTCCTTTGACCAGACCAGTCCGGCAAAGCCGTCCTGACGGGCCTGTCAGGCTGAGCCTGCCAGATGAGCTTGTATCTTGTTATAATTTTTTTGCCGGCTGATTGAGAATTTATTCTTCTGGAAGTTTGTTTTGTTACATCATATCCATAAAACTGGTGATGATAGATGCCCGAACCATTTTTTATTCAGTCCTGTTCGGCCTTCTCTGTGTGCTCTGTACGCTCAGTGGCACCTGAAATAGCCACAAAGGGCTCAGAACACAGAGAAAAGTATCATTGTATAGTATAACGATGTTCATGCTTATGAATTAAGCAGGCTAAAAAAATTATAAATTTCAAATGATAAATTGAAAAGCGAGTGTCCAGAAACCAGTATCCAGTTTTTATTCTTTAATCTCTGATCTTTATTCTTAAAATCCTTTCCCCAGTATCTCTCGCGCTTCCGACACAATCATGAAGGCCTCACGGTCATGCAGGCGTACAATGTCCCTCAGGTGGAAAACCTGGCTTGCATCGACAACGACCATAATGAGATTTCTGTCCTCTCCGGAGAAAAGTCCGCGAGCAGGAAGTATGGTGGCGCTCCGGCCCAGATCATTCATGATATGTTCTCCGATTTCATCCACTTTGCCGGTTACAATATGAACCACTTTAGCAAAGGGTTTTCCTGTAAGAAGAAGATCGACTATCTGGGAAGCGATAAAAATAGTGAGAAATCCCCACAGCGCCAGTTCAATGTTTTGAAAGGTAAGAGCTGCCGAGGTAATGACGCCCACATCAATAATGAAAAGTACCTGTCCTGTTTTAAAGTGGGTTTTCTGTGAAAGAATCCTGGCCAAAATCGTTCCGCCACCCGCCGATGCATCTCCCCTGAAAACCAGGCCCAATCCCACACCCACGCTGAGTCCTCCATAAATAGTTGCCAGCATAAGATTATCTGTCAGGCTTTGAAAGCCCAGATTAATGGAAAAAAAATCTGTAAAGAACGATGCCAGAATAATAGCCAGAATTGTTTTTAGCAGGAATTTTCTTCCCAGAAATATCAGACCAATCAGCATAAGAGGAATATTAAGAACCAGCATGGTAATACCGGTGGGAAATCCCAGAAGATAATGGAACACAATAGCCAAACCTGCCACTCCACCGGTCGCAATTTTGTTCGGTATCAGAAAGAATACCAGGCCCATTGCCAGAAATACCGCTCCAACCAGGAGATATACCATATCCCGCAGCAGGCAGCGCATATTGTATTTTTTATCTTCCATTGTACCCCGATCTGTCCT
Organism: Calditrichota bacterium; assembly: GCA_016934605.1. GTDB lineage: Bacteria > Calditrichota > Calditrichia > RBG-13-44-9 > RBG-13-44-9 > RQOF01. The sequence continues at coordinate 1,643 of JAFGSO010000393.1, forward strand.
GGAAGTGAAAATTTAAGATGAAATATATGATACCCTTCTGGTGAAATCTATAATTTATTTTGGGCTTGGAGCAACATATTCTATTCGGGCGGTTCATTGGTGCACTCGATAGAATAGTTCTATCAGTTGATTTATTATTATAAACCATTAAAAATCATAAATATAACGCGTTAATGTGTGGTAATCCGATATCACGCTTTTCTCTTTTTCAGCAAGTTATCTGCAGACCGACTTTATGAAAAAATGCTTGATAACAATGCCTGTAGATTGATATATTTTTCGCCAATGCATTATTTAAAATGCCGGAAGGGGCTTTTAACAAGGATATTTTAAAATGAAAATAAAGTCGTTTCATGGTGGTGTCCATCCCTTTGAAGGCAAAGAATTTACAGAAAAAAAGAAAATAGAAATTTTACCTTTGCCGGGAACCGTCTCCATCCCGCTTGCGCAGCATATCGGAGCACCAACCAATCCCATTGTGGAAAAAGGTCAGGAGGTGAAAGCCGGGGAAAAGCTGGCGGAAGCAAATGGATATATTTCTGTTCCGGTACATGCTTCCATCTCCGGGAAAGTTAAAGGAATTGAGGATATCGATCACCCTGTGGCCGGGAGGGGAAAGGCGGTGACGATTGTCGCGGGTGAATCGGAAGAATGGATAGATACCATCCGGGAAGATAAAAACTATTTCGATCTGTCTGTTGATGAAATGCGAAACCGAATACGGGAAGCAGGTCTGGCGGGAATGGGCGGAGCTACTTTCCCGACCCATGTAAAGCTTTCTCCACCTCCGGATAAAAAGATTGATACAGCTATCCTGAATGGGGTGGAATGTGAGCCTTATTTGACAGCCGATCATCGTCTGATGCTGGAATATCCGGAAGATATTCTCAACGGATTTCGTCTCATTATGAAAATACTGGGTGTACAACGCGGTATCATCGGGATTGAAAACAACAAGAGAGACGCCGTTGAGGTAATGCGGCAGTATATAAATAACTCCAATAATATCAAAATCGCTGTTTTTCCCGTAAAATACCCGCAGGGTGCCGAGAAACAGCTCATTAAGGCAACCCTTAACCGGGAAGTTCCCTCGGGCGGTTTACCGATGGATATCGGAGTTGTGGTACAAAATGTTGGAACCGCAAAAGCGGTTTACGACGCCGTGGCACATCGCCGTCCTCTTACTCATCGTGTACTTACCGTGACTGGAAGCGGGATCCGGGAACCGAAAAATGTTCTGGCTCCCATCGGGACACCGTTTCAGGACATTGTCGATTTCTGTGGAGGTCTCACCGAAAAAGCTTCGAAAATCATCATGGGAGGGCCCATGATGGGTATCAGCCAGCCACATCTGAAGGTGCCGGTTGTCAAGGGAACTTCTGGAATCCTCATCTTGGAGGAGAAAGAATCTCATCTCCGTCCGGAAGAGCCCTGTATAAACTGTGGCAGATGCGTGTTGGTATGTCCTTCTCATTTACTCCCTACCACCCTCCAAATGCTGGTTTATAATGAAAGGATTGAGGAGGCTGAGGATCTGCATATTATGGACTGTATTGAATGCGGTTCCTGTTCGTATATCTGCCCGGCCAACCGCTATTTGGTTCAGACGATCCGCCACGGAAAACGCCAGGTTATCCAGGCACGTAAAAAAGCGAGTTAATGTTATGTTTATAATGATATTACATTGTCTTAAGATTTGATTGGGCCGGAAAGCGAGATCTTTCTATGAACGAGACAGCTGATAAACTTTTCATATCCACATCTTCTCCTCATCTGCGCGATACCGATAGCATTAACAAGATCATGTGGACGGTAAACGTTGCATTGATCCCGGCGCTGATAATGGCCTATTATTTTTTCGGTACCAGGGCTTTATGGATCACCTTACTGGCGGTGGTGGCAGCCGTGGCAACCGAGGCGCTGGTTCATCGGGTGGCTGGTAAATCTATTCGTATTCATGATGGATCCGCAGTGATAACCGGTATTTTGCTGGCATTCAATCTACCGGCATCAGCACCCTGGTGGATGCCGATAGTCGGGTCTGTTTTCGCGATCGTCATTGTTAAGGAACTGTTTGGCGGTCTGGGAAACAACATCCTGAATCCCGCTCTGGCAGCTCGGGCTTTTCTGCTGGCCTCCTGGCCGGTGGAGATGACAGCCAGCTGGGTTTCACCCAGAGAGGGAACTCTTTCCGGAATCAGTGCCATTACCAGCGCCACTCCCCTCAGCCTGCTAAAGGACTCCGCTGAAATTATTGCCAATCCGCAGAATTACGAGCCCGGCAGAGTACAGCAGGCACAGGAGGCTATCGCAAATCTCTCAAGCAGCTATTCCAACCTGCTTATCGGCAATGTGGGTGGATGTATTGGTGAAACATCAGTCATCGCACTTCTTATCGGAGCACTCTTCATGTTTTACCGCCATGTGTTAACCTGGCAGATTCCATTTACTTATATCGGAACCGTCGCCCTGCTGGCATGGATATTCGGTGGTTCTGAAGGTTTGTTCACCGGGAACTGGATTTTTCATATTCTATCCGGGGGGCTTATTCTGGGTGCTTTTTATATGGCAACGGATATGGTCACCTCTCCTCTGAACTCCCGGGGCCAGATCATTTTCGGGGTGGGCTGCGGAATACTTACCGTGGCTATCCGCCTCTGGGGAGGATATCCTGAAGGGGTCAGTTATTCCATTATATTGATGAACCTGGCTGTGCCCCTGATTGACCGATACACTGTTCCGTCCGTATTCGGGGAGGTAAATAAAAAATGAGTAATATTGTAAGACTCGGTATTGTTCTGGCCATTGTCACCCTGATAGCGGCATTTGTTCTGGCCGAAATTTACAGCGTGACAAAGCCACGAATCGAAATTCAGAAAAAAGCCAAGGAACGCGAAGCACTGGATTACGTGCTTCCAAATGCAAAGGTGCTGGAACCGGTTTCTAAAAAGATTCCGATAGTAAACGATGAGGGAGATACTTTGTATCAAAAAGAAGTGGTTGAATATTATCGCGCATATGAGAAGGAGGACAGTACCGGACTGATCGGATATGCTTTTAAAGCGGAAGGAGCCGGTTACAGCAGCATTATTGAGACCATGGTAGGTTTTGACACTTGGGGAGATATTACACGAATAAAAATCATCAGCCAGAAAGAAACCCCGGGACTGGGCGCCCTGGCAGAGAACAGTGAACCGTTCGAGGGGAAAAAATGGAGTACCCAACAGTTCCGTGATAAATCGGTTGAAGATCTTAAGGTCGATAAAGATGGTGGTGAGATTGTCAGCATCACAGGCGCCACTATTACGTCACGTGCAATCACAAATTCTATTCGTACGGAAATGAAAGATCTGCTGAACAGGATTGAATTTTCTCCCAAAGATCAAACCAAGGAGAATTGAAAATGTCCCTTATCACCGAAGCTGTTAAAGGTATTTATAAGGAAAATCCTGTTTTCCGCCTGGCCCTTGGGCTCTGTCCGGTGCTGGCTGTGAGCACCTCAATAATCAATGCCATAGGCATGGGAGCGGCGACAACTTTCGTGCTTCTGAGTTCCAACACTATTGTTTCTCTTCTGATCCTGCTATTCGGAAAAATATTATCCGAGGAGGGACAAAAAAGTATCAATAAAATCCGTATACCTATGTTTATTGTGGTCATTGCTTCTTTTGTGACCATTGTGGAAATGGTAATGGCGGCTTATTTTCCTGAACTATCAGAATCTCTTGGAATTTTTATTCCGCTGATCGTGGTGAACTGCATCATTCTTGGCCGTGCGGAGGGCTTTGCCAGCAAAAATCCCCTCCTTCCCTCCATTGCCGATGCCATCGGGATGGGCATCGGATTCACGCTGGCTCTAACGGCCATTGCCTTCATACGCGAATTGCTGGGAAGCGGGGCGCTTCTGGGATTTAACATCATGGGAGGTGAATTTAAACCGGTACTTCTATTCATCCTTCCGCCTGGCGCTTTCCTGGTTATAGGCATATATATGGGATTTTTAAACTGGCTGGATGAACGAAAAAAGAGATCTTCATGAGGAAATAAGATATGGAATACAGCATTTTCCAGATTATTATACTTTCCATTTTTGTCAATAATTTTGTACTGGCACGATTTCTGGGGCTTTGTCCCTATATGGGGGTGAGCAAGCAGCTCGACTCAGCTATCGGTATGGGAATGGCCGTTACATTTGTCATGACTATCGCCTCGCTGGTAACCTGGCTTCTTTACACCTTTTTTCTGGCCCCAACCTATGAAAATGTTTTCTATTCCCTATTCAACCTTCCCATTCAGGATGTACCCGATCTCACTTTTCTCCGCACCATTGTATTCATTCTGGTTATTGCCTCCCTCGTTCAGTTTATTGAAATGTATATCCAGAAGGTAAGTCCCACGCTCTACCGGGCACTGGGCATTTATCTCCCTCTGATTACAACAAATTGTGCGATTCTGGGAGTAGCCGTTCTCAACATCGATCTTTTTTTTATTGACGGACTTCCCGCGGAAAGCAGTTTCATTCACACCATTGTCCAAGCATTTTCCGCCGGTCTCGGTTTCACTCTGGTGCTGGTTCTGATGGCCGGCATCCGTGAAAGACTTGAAATGATCGGTATTCCAAAACCGTTGCGCGGATTACCAATAGCCTTCATCGTGGCGGGTTTAATGTCCATTGCCTTCCTTGGATTTTCGGGAATGAACATCGGATAATCTTAGAAATTATGACGGCTTTTTTGCCCTGCGGCGATTGAAAATAAACTTCATTTTGCACTGCTATCCCCTTATATTTAGGGGATTTTTTAATTGAATTGTCGGGGATGGATTTTTTTGAAGATAATTGATAAAGAAATGCCCTTCCTGGAACACCTGGAAGAGTTCCGCAACAGAATAATTAAAGCAATTATTGGAGTGGTCATTGGAGCGATTATTTGTCTGGTTTTTTCAAAACCGTTATTGAATGTACTGTTATGGCCAACGACCCAGATTAATCTTCCCATTGAAATTCAGGTACTTAAAGTACAGGGAATGTTCGTGGTGACGCTGGAAATTGCGTTTTTTGGCGGCATCATTCTTAGCCTCCCGTTCATCTTATATCAGATGTGGATGTTTGTGGCACCGGGTCTCTATATCCACGAACGGAAATACGTTCCCAGAATCATAACTTCAGCTACCATACTTTTTCTGGCTGGTGTCGCTTTCGCTTATTTTGTCATTTTTCCGTTCGCCCTGAGATTTTTTCTGGGATTAGCCCCGGAGGCGATCAAAACGAATATAGCAATCGATTTTTACATCAGTTTTCTCATCCGCCTACTAATAGTATTCGGAATTGTTTTTCAACTTCCGATCATGAGTTATTTTCTGAGCCGCCTGGGAATCTTGAGTCCGGCATTTATGAGAAAATATCGTAAGCACTCTATTGTGGTTATTTTCGTTCTGGCAGCTCTGTTTACGCCACCCGATCCCTTAACCCAGGTACTCCTGGCAATCCCGCTGGTATTGCTTTATGAATTATCTATTTTTATTTCGGTGGCTGTCTATAAAGGCAAAGCCGCACGAAAGCTGGAAGAGATCGAGAGAAAGAAAAAAGGTAAAAAAGAAACCGACTGAAAACCAAAAAATCAGAAAATTCCGGAAAAACAATGGCAATCGCAGCCAAGTCTATTTTCAAACCTTTTAAAACAGACCTTGATACTTTTCAGGACTATTTTAAGAACTCTATGACATCCAACCTGAGAATTGTGGATGAAGTGGCGAAATACCTGGTTCGGCATAAGGGAAAACAGCTCAGGCCCATGCTGGTTGTTTTATCCGCCCGAACGGTTTCGGAGCCCACCCCCGGCAGCTACAGGGCAGCTGTAGTTGTAGAGTTGTTACATACCGCCACATTGATACATGATGATGTGGTGGATGAAGCGGAACTGAGGAGGGGCTTCCCCACAATAAATAAAATTTGGAAGAATAAGATTTCCATTTTAATGGGAGATTATCTTCTGGCCAAGTCACTGATTATTGCCACTGAAATCGGGAATCTTGAGCTGATGAATATTATTGCGAATGTAGCAAAAAGTATGAGCAAGGGAGAGCTTTTACAGATTCATAAAGCCCGCAAGCTCAATATTAATGAAGAAGAATACTTCCAGCTTATTCAGGACAAAACCGCTTCCCTAATTTCGGCATGTTGCGAGATCGGCGCAATGACCGCCAACGCCACACCCGAACAACGATACAGTATGAAAAAATATGGGCAATATCTGGGAATAGCATTTCAGATCAAAGATGACCTGCTGGATTATCAGAGTAATTCGGGGATTCTGGGCAAACCGACCGGTCACGATCTAAAAGACAAAAAAATTACTCTTCCCCTGCTGTATGCCTTTCAGGAATCAGATACCGGAGAAAGAAAACGGATTATCCGTATGATGAAAAACGGTGTAAGGCGCAGACAAATTGATCATATTATAGATTTTATTATCGGCCGGGATGGAATTCGTAAGGCAGAGGAAAAAGCGGACCATTATAAAAACCTTGCCGTTTCGGAACTGAGAAAGCTCCCGGAGAGTGAATCCCGGCAGGCGCTAATGGACCTGGCAGAATTTGTTGTAAACCGCACAAAATAGGACATATCTCCGTTATCATCTGCGTCTTTTCTTTACTGACAGAATGGCACCCGGGTTCTTTATAAAACCTTTTTAACCTCCAAAAGTGGTTTTAAAATTGAATAAAACCATTCGAAAAATTTTGGTCATCCGCTTCTCGTCACTAGGAGACGTGATCCTGGTGACCCCGCTTCTGCGACAGCTTCGTAA
>JAFGSO010000394.1 GCA_016934605.1 Calditrichota bacterium
GCCTGACCACCCGTAACCAGACCCGTAATCAATAAAAAACCCAATAATCTGCGCATAAAAATATCCTTTGCATATTCACCGAGAAACCTGGTGTCTTTTTAATTTCTGATAAATTATATAAATCTATAAAACTGAAATTATAAAGCCTGACTGTATCAATCAGTTAATTAATAACCACAATTTTTCCCCATTCGATTTTTCCAGAAACATCAGCCCTGAAAAAATATACACCATTATCGACAAATCTTCCGTTACTGTCCCGCCCATCCCAGGTAGTTGATCTGTCGTATGTACCCTGTTCAGGCATAGCTTCATGTTTCTGCAGGGATATCACCCTCTCCATGGCAAAATTGAAAATATCGATTTTAACTTCGCTGGCTCCTTCAATATCATATTGAAAACGGATAACTGTTCCCCGTTCAGGTGAAAACGGATTGGGATAGGCATACACCGATGGTTCGGGTCTCTCCCTTGTTGAGACAAAACTTCTGAAAACCGCCCAGGAAAAGCCATTATCTGACGTAACTGCCAGTCCATCCGAACTGCCAACCCATAAGCGATGGAAAGTTCCGGCATCCGGTGAAATAGCTACCGAATAAAACAGGTCGGTAAGCAGTTTTTCCCCGCTCACACGATCCTGTATTTCCGGAAACAGATACCAGCTCCGGCCGGCATCAATGGATTTATAGACACCCTTTTCGGTTGCAACATAAACGATATTTTTGTTAAAAGCGATATTACGAGCAAAAGTACCATCAGAAAGTTCTTCTGCCAGAAAATTATTCCAGGAACGGCCCCCGTCGAGGGTTCTGCTTATTGAATTAAATTCTTCCCCTCCGGTGGTGAGAGTCACTGCCCAGACACTATTGTCCCAGGGATTATGGGTCAGAGCAATTACCCAGTTTCCTGATATTCCTCCCGGTTCCGGAACCTGATCCGATTTCACGTAAAAGCGGTTCCAGTTATTTCCCCCATCACTGCTTTTGCTGATACCACCGGCAGTTCCGATCCATATATTTCCGTTTTCGGCCAGAGCGGAAAATCCGCGATGATTTAAATTATCCAGAGCACTGAAAGGAATCCCGTCCGTGGTGATAACCTCCCAGGTTTCTCCTCTGTCCAGAGAGCGACGGATACCCCCGCCGAAGCTGCTGATCCATATCTGAGTATCCAGTATGGCAATATCATAGGTTACATTCTGCACATGGGTGGTGGTTGGGCGCATACCACCGGCTGTATCTGTCCGTGCATCTATTGGTTGCCTGATAAAAGTCCAGGCAGTACTTCCGGCCTCCTGGTAGCGCAGACCGCCCCCTGCAGAGAGGGTCTGATCCTCCTGGACAGTGGTATCGTAGCCGGTGGCAATCCATACGGTGCCGTCTCCGGCAACAGAAAGGGCAGAAATACCGCCTTTTCCGCCGTATTCAGCCGGTGTAAAATTCTGCCAGGATTCCCCGAAATCGGAAGTGGCGCTCAATCCATACCCTGTACCGACATATAATGTGGAACCCGCGTGATACCAAACGAGGTCTGTAATACCATTCCCAACCAGGCCGTTTCTGTCTGGCGTCGGTGTCTGTAACTGGAAACCGGACACAACCTGCGATATCGAATTCGTGTTCCAGAGCAGCAATACAGCTATCAGCGGAATCCACTGGATTGACTTCTTTATCACCTGATTCTCCTTTCAATTCGAGATAAATATACTGTCCACTACAACGATTGATTCCTGATTGACCCTGTCACGGGCATAAAATGAGAATACATACCTGCCGGGCAGGGCATTTCCAAAAAGCAGAATTGTCAGTGAATAAATGCCATCTCCGGCTATTTGATCACCTGCGTACTGCGGTCGCACCGGATCTCCCAGGAAGGGCAGACCATTATCCCACATCACCAGGGGATTGCCGTTATTGGCCAGGGTACTATCCGGTTTTAGAGAATAAAAATAAACTTCATCGATATCGGCCAGACTCTGGGGATCCCGGACATTCAGCGTAACCAGCGTATCGACGGCCTCTGAAGGGCTTGCCGGAAGAATCAGGGTATCGGGAACAACCGGATTAAAACCAACCGGAATTCCATTCTCAAAAAATATTTCCCTCAGAACCGGTTCAGAGAAATCTCCTACCCTGTCCTCAGCAATGAAGCTCAATTCCAGCAGACCCTTTTTTCCTGCAGCGTAACTGGAATCCACCATTCTGGTAAAAACCGGCGAATTATTCATCGGGTTGGGAATCGTATCCCGGAAAACAACAAATCCGGTACCTATATCAATTCCTTCAATAAGAATCCACCGGATATCATCAATTCCTTCATTATCCGATGCTTCAATAAAAATTTCCTGCGGCTGCATGCCAGACTTAATTGAATCGGGAAATACGACACTGATTATTTCAGGTGGTTGATTCGGAAAAATTTCAACCTCCCGAATTTCACTTTTTCGTATTTCACCCGAGGCATCTTCTGCTGTTATCCAGCTCTGGTAGCTGGCATTAATCAATCCGAGACCTGAACCGATCACAGTTATACTGTAAATATTATCGAATGCAATAACGTCACCTGAAGAGGTATCCTGGACACTGCCGTCATCGAACATAGGCAGAGTTTTAACCACCTGACCGGAAGAATCACCAATCATAAAATTCACCTGGCTGATGCCTTCAGAACCTTCCGGGTGGGTGACATGTGCAGTAATTAGTACTTTTTTATCTGTGGTACTGCTGATGAATTCGGGTATCCTGACATCGCGAATGGCGAAGGGAGTCTCACCGTTAACCAGTACCTTTTCTTCGTTGCAGGTAATGAATAACAGCAGAAACAAGCCTGAGATCAGGATCACATAAAATTTATTCATTATAACTCCTGAAATTAAAACTCATCGTTTAATTTACACCTACTCAGATAAAAACCGGCACGAAATTCTATTTTTTCAGAACAAGAGATACCCATTCTTCCAGCCTTTGTTCTTCCATAAAAGAATAGCCCCGCGGTAATGCCCGAAGGATAGGTTCTTTCTCTTCCCATAACAACCCGGAGAGAACCATCAGTCCCCCTGAGATCAGTTGACGGTGAAGGTCACTCACTATTTCCACCAGAACGGACCGGTTAATGTTAGCGAGTATAACATCATAATCACCAGACGGGACAATTCCAATATCCCCCAGTTCGAACCGGATTTTTGAGCATTTATTTATTTCCGAATTGTGTCTGGCATTTTCTATGGCTTCCGTTTCGATATCGAATCCAAAAACATTCC
>JAFGSO010000395.1 GCA_016934605.1 Calditrichota bacterium
CTCAAACGGTCTCCCGCTTTTTTAAGTCGCTCTTCGGTGGTCTCCTGGGCTTTTTGGTTTGTTTCCGGTTCTTCCCGGGAGACAGTTTCTCTGGCCTTATTTTCGGGTGCAGTTTTTTTACCGGTTTCTTCCTTCTTCCGTGATGCGGTTCTGCCAGTGGTTGATTTTTTTGGTGTTTTTGCTTTTGATTTCTCTTTTTTTTCTGCTTGTTTCTTATTAGAAGTTGCTTTAGCCATATGCAGTTCCTCCTTGCTAATTTTCAAATATGGTACAATTGAAACTAATTTAAATTTATGAAAGTCATATCCTCAATCGTCCCGCTGATCACCAGATATAATTGCTTAAAGACTTTTTTTAAGATAATTCAGTAAAATCTGGATTCAAAATTAAATCTAAAGGAAGGCTCCTCGAATTAATGCCGCATATCTTTATAAACCATCTCATAGAGGTAAATCCGATACTTCCTCAGACAGTTCTTCAGAAGCTCGGGATTTTACGACTTTCTGTTGCTGTCGCAGGTTTCGGTTTTCTCCGGAAGTGCTTCTTACTCCGACTCCAAACTTATAAACCAGTTTTCCGCCGTAATAACTTCCTGTCAACAGGATTAGCATGGTGGTAAATGCCAGTGCCAGATAAAGATATTTAAATTTAGTCCAGTCTGCGTTTTTCATGGAAAATCGCCAGAAAAACAATCCGATAACAGATCCTGCGATAATAAAAGCCAGAGTTTCATGGATTTCAAAGGTGGAAGCGGCGGAAATGGGAACCTGCAGCCGGCTTTTTTCTAGCAGTCCGCTGCCGACTGCTGCCAGCACAAATAAGGCGGATACTGCAAGATTGAGCCGGGCGGCTGTGAGATATTTCTGGTTTCCGGTCAGTATTCCCAGAATATCAAAAATCACGCTCAGCGGGAAAAGCGCCACGGCAAAATGAACAAGCGACGGATGAAGAGGTGTCATTTCTGGAGAGTTCTCCCGGAATTAGAGTTGAACTATTCTTTAATAGAATCCGACTGAAACTGATATCCGCAAGCACTAATATAAATTAATTTTTCTGACAGGACAATCGGCTTCCTCTGAATTTTAGCATGATGCCCGGAAAGCCATAAACTCACTCTTTATCCTATCAATTTTCTGACGATTGGACATGATTGTTATAAAACACGTATTATGATAGACTGAATTTTTTTCTCTGTTAAATTGGACTGAATCATACTTGACCGGTTGCACCTTTTATCATAACTTAATTTATCCTGAACATGAAAATTGAGGAAAATAATTATGAAAGCGGTTAGACTCTCAAAAGTCGGCAATATTGAGAATCTGGAATTAACCGATGTGCCTGTGCCCCAACCCGACCGCGGAGAAGTCCGGGTCAGATTAAAGGCTTCAGCCTTGAATCACCGTGATCTCTGGATTGTGCAGGGACTTTACGCTAAGATAAAACTGCCAGTGACCCTGGGCTCTGATGGGGCTGGAGTAGTGGATGAAGTCGGAAAGGATGTGGACAGAGACTGGTTGGGAAAGGAGGTTGTCATCAACCCGTCACTTCACTGGGGAAAGGATTTGAAAGCCCAGCAGAGTGGATTCAGAATACTGGGGATGCCTGATGATGGGACTCAGGCGGAATTTACAATAATCCCGGCTGCGAATATCTTCCCAAAACCAGTCCATCTCTCATTTGAAGAAGCAGCGGCACTGCCGCTTGGTGGTGTAACCGGTTTTCGGGCTCTATTTACTCAGGGATATTTACAAAAGGGGGAGTCGGTACTGCTCACGGGGATCGGGGGTGGAGTAGCTGCTCTGATGCTGGTTATGGCACTGGCTGCCGATGCGCGGGTATTTGTAACATCCGGGAGCGATAATAAAATTAAAGCGGCTATGGAAATAGGTGCACAAGGAGGGGTGAATTACCGCCGGGATCACTGGCCCAGAGCGCTGGAGAAAATGGCCGGATCCAGCCAGATAGATCTGGTTGTAGATAGTGCAGGCGGTGATGGTTTTTTGCATTTGATTGAACTGGTTAAGCCGGGAGGAAGAATTGTTAATTTTGGTGCTACGGCAGGAAATCCTATCCGGCTCAATCTCCGCCGAATTTTCTGGAAACAGATAGCAATTCAGGGAACCACCATGGGAAGTCCGACAGATTTTTATAATATGTTACAGTTTTTTGAATCACATAAGATAGGACCGGTAATTGACTCGGTAGCGGAATTAGCAGATTTCCGCAAGGTCTATAACCGGATGCTGGAAGGTACACACTTTGGTAAACTGGTATTGAAAAACAGTTAAGGACTGAGATTTTTTTAACCTGTGTAATTCATGAACTCAATTATAGCGGGCATAAAATCAGCTATGCTAATAATTTAAATATGGCCTCTGGTTTTAATTTTATCATTTGAATTTTAGAATTTTCTTGGAATCAGGCCAGGGGCGGATCAGTCAGCCGAAAGGCTGATCCGACCTTCGGCGTGAACTCCCGGCTGATTTTGAATTGATTTTTCTGGTTCCTTATTCCCGGCTTCTGGTTAATGGCCGTCTCTGTGGCACATGAATAGCCACAGAGACTTGAAGAGCACAGAGAAAGATGAATGCAGTGCATATTCCTGTTAAAGTTTGTGAATTTATCATGTTAGAAATGTGAAAAATTCAGAGATCTGTTTGATCACAGCATTGTATAATTAAAAATCAGGATTATTAATCAGGAATTTGACCAGATGGATAGTTCAATTTTTCAGGGAATAAAGAGGGAACTGCTGGAACTGACCATGCTATCCAAGGACGCCATCCATATTTATATCGGGATGGTAGTTTTTTTGTCCTGGAATATACTATTTAAAAAAAGCTTCAATTCCCTGAAAGCTCTGATTCCTGTGTTTTCTGTAGCTCTTATTCTGGAAATCTTCGACATTCGGGACAATTATATGTCCACAGGATCAATGCATATAACCGCAAGCCTGCATGATATTATCAATACCTGTTTCTGGCCATTCGTCCTGGTAATTCTTGAAAAATCGGGTATCATGGAGAGGTCGAAACGGCTTTGAGCTACCCTGAATTTATTCAGATTTTTTTACAGGTTAAATATGAGAAGAAAAGAACGGTAAGAAAATAAAACAGAGTTGTAGATCAGTTTATTTTTGTAAATTGAGTGATTTCAGCAAGTTCTTTTTTACATCTTCAGGAACAGATTCTGGTTTATGAGTTTCCCGGAAAATATTGACCGTCATTTTCACAGTATCTAAATAAAACTGGCATTCCGGGCATTCCTGAATGTGTTGCACCAGTTCTTTACACATGGGATGATCAAGGTCTTCACCCAGATGTTGACAGAGTTCGTCAATCAGAGCTTTGGTATGTTTTTTCATCGGAATTATCCCCTCTCACATATTCATCCATATAATGAGCCAGATCCTCACGCAGATAAAGCCGGGCACGCTTCAGCCGGATCTTAACATTGGACTCGCTTATGTCCAATATCTGACTGGTTTCTTTTATGGACATATTTTCCACATCACGCAGAATAAACACTGAACGGTAAATTTCAGGTAACTGGTCGATAGCATAATCTAGGTGTTTGCGAAATTCGACATTCAGCATATCCCGTAGCGGCAGATCCCTCCATTCATGAATTTGTATTTGATCCGGATTATCAAACTTTTCCTCCATATCCTGGTCGGTATAAACTGTCCTTTTTTCTTTCCTCAATTTCATCAGCGCAAAATTGGTGGCGATCCGGTATAGCCAGGTGAAAAAATTTGACCGACCGTCAAAGGAATCCAATTTTTCATAAACCGCAGTAAAAGTCTCCTGCAAAATATCCGCCGCATCATCCTGATTTTTAAGAATCCTCAACCCGAGATTGTAAATCCGTTCACTGTAAAGCTCAACCAGCTGTGTAAATGCTTGCTGACTTCCTTTTTTGGCCTCACTGACCAGCAAATCGACGTTTTCTGTATACATGCCAATTGTATTATTTAGATTAGTTTTGTTATTTAAAGTTACACCATTATCAATAATCCAGAAAAAACATATGTTTCGGAATTCAAATATACCGCAAATATCTGTTGAATAAAATCATATTTGTAATTGACTTTCAGAAGAAAAGATCCACTCCGGATAAAAAAAATGTAAACTGAAAAGATGATATATGTCACCTCAATTATGACAAAATGAATTAAAATTTGTTTGCATTTTGCTATAATTCATGCTTATAATGTCACTTAATTTTATAAATAATGCAAAATGATTAAAAATACTTAACGCTTTTATGGGAGAAATGTATGACGAAAGCAGAGATTCTGAAAAAATGCAGGGAAGAAGAAATTAAATTCCTGCGGTTGCAGTTCACGGATATATTCGGTGTAAATAAAAATGTGGAGGTTCCTGCTTCACAGTTCGAGAAAGCACTGGATGGCGAAATTCTGTTCGATGGATCTTCCATTGAAGGTTTTGCACGTATTGAAGAATCCGATATGCTTCTAAAACCGGATCTGGACACCTTCCGGATCTTCCCCTGGTTGAATCATGAAGGAAAGATTGCACGACTGATTTGTGATATCATGAATCCGGATGGGACTGCCTTTGAGGGTTGTCCCCGTCAGACATTGAAGCGGGTTTGTCAAAAGGCAGAAAAAATGGGATTTCAAATGCAGGCAGGACCAGAAGCAGAATTCTTCCTTTTTCTTCATGATGCAGAAGGTAATCCGGTAAGAGAAACCCACGATTCGGCAGGTTATTTCGATCTGGCACCTCTCGATCTGGGTGAA
>JAFGSO010000396.1 GCA_016934605.1 Calditrichota bacterium
CGTGCGCGAGGGGAGACTCGAACTCCCACACCTTTTCAGGCACCAGATCCTAAGTCTGGCGCGTCTGCCAATTCCGCCACTCGCGCTTATACAAGATCAAAGAAATAAGATCAAAGAACAAAGACTGAGAAGGAAAGAATGACTGATTTTTTGCATACATAATAAATAATGTAAACATAACACCCGGTAATTTAATTCATTGATCTTTGATCTTATTTCTTTGATCTTATTTTCATCGGCAAAAATTAACCTAAATCCGGGATCAAATCAAGTTCCGATAGTATATTCAGGATTGAAATGATAATTCATTTTTATTTCTGCAGCCAGAAATGTATCTTCAGAATTTATAAATTTCAGGAGTTCATTTAATGAAATATATATCTCTCTTCATGATAATACTATTAATGCTGGCCGGTTGTCAGCCAAAAGAAGTAAAACACCCCCCACAACCGGAAGTTCCGGGAATCAGAAAGGTTCCCGAAAAAGCAGTGATCACTGCACAGTCTGAAAATGTACGGTTCAAACCCAATGGACAGATCCTGGGACAGGTCCACCGGGGGGATTCAGTACGGATTGAGAAACGTATTGTGAACTGGCTGCTGTTTTATAATGATGAATTCGATTCGTCGTTTGTCTGGGCACCGGCCGCCGGATTTGACTATATAAATCTGTACAGCCCCCACACTTATTATGATACCACATCACAACAATTCTATCCGGTTGGGTATTTTCGCGAACTTTTCGGCCGGGAGGGCCAAAAGGATTCAATCCTGTCAACCGAATCGGAACTTTTTTTTGGCGATATAGGACTTGGCAGCCACGAAGATATCGTAATTGAAGTCTCCGATAAGGAGATCGAAGAAGTAGAACACGGGATTACTTTTCACATTGGTGAACCGGAAGGAAAGATTTTTCAGGTTGATATCGATTTTTATACACCGATAAAGGGTGTAAAGGCCGCTCTCCGAAAATGCAATCTCCCGGATGTTGCTTTTTTATCCGGCACCCCGCGGGAAGTATCGTGGAATCCAGGAGTTCTGCTTCAGGGGATGAAAATTCACCTGGAACGAAAAGAATGGGATAGTGATTTTTTCAGCAGAGTCTGGTTCACCGGTAACAAGGCCGGTCCTACTCAGTTTCAGTGATTCCAATAATTCTCATTCAATTCTGCCGAACACTGACTTCCAGATATTTTTGTGATCATCATCGCTTCTGCGATTCCAGATAATCAGCCGGCTGTTTTCATCCAGAAAATATCCTTTTTCGGAGAATCGCCCGGCCAGTTCCGGCACCATGTCTTTTTCAACAGCAATCAGTATAATTACCGGGACAGTCGTTTCTTCATCTTCCACTTTCTCACGAATGATGTCCGGAATTTCCTGGTTACCAAGATTTTCCTCGCTCGTTAGCCACACCATTCGCGCTAAACCTGGAAATACCTGCTCCATAAAGCTCCCGGGAATCTCTGATTCGGTATTGAGCAGGTAAATTAAAAGCACCAGGTCCGTATCTATTTCCAGCCGGTAAGTCGCGGGAGATGAATCGGGGATTTGCTCCAGCGGTAAATTATGGCTCAATACAGAAAAAAGACCGGTATTGTCATCAATAAAAAGATATTCAATAATTTTCATCATTTAAACTCTGGAGATGAATTCCTCTATTTTTTCAGCGGTCGCATTATCTAATCCTGATGTTAGTCCATCCGTAGCAATGTTCTCCGGAATTTGCTCTGGCTGATTCTGGTTCAGAGAGATTATTTCGGGTTCTGCTGATTGACTGATTTCACTTTTTTGCTTTCGGTGAAAAATCTGCAAAAAATTGTCTAACAATCTTCCAACAAATCCTCTCGGCATTTTTGTCTTCGATATTTCAGCAATGGAAGCGGTGCTCACAAGGTGATCTTCTTTCATCAGATCCTGTACTTTTTTTAAAATGAGAAGATTATCTTCATTCATAACAGCAAAAAGCGTGAAGATACTCTCTCCCGACCGGCACAATTCGAGAACAGATTTACTGAGATCATCCCCCGCTTCCCGGGAAGGGATCCGTGCAAACAATTTATCAGCAAATACCCTGCTTTCGGATAGTTTCTGTGCTATTTCCTGATTGTAACTCCTTAATGAATTCAGTATTTCTTCGGAACGCACCTGAATTACATCCTCCTCATCGATACTGGTATAATGTATATTCAGATCAGTATCATGAAGGCTGGTCAGTTTTCGCAATGCATCCATACCTTCCAGAGCCCGAAAAGTCGCTTTGCTGATAGTTCCCCTGTCGATGTAAATCCGCCCAATGTGGCCGCCGGCATTGACGGAAATCAAGGCACTATCCTGATTTTTAAAACAGGTCTGCAAAGACTGCAGCAGTGAACCGGAGTCATCTTCCCGTTCAAATAAAACAGGTGTTTCTTCCTCAATGAATTCAAGAGATTTTTTTAGAACCGACTTCATCAGCAGAGAAAACTCCATTCGCGGCATCGGGATCTGAATGATGTTTTTCAAAGATAAATCACACAGTGATTGGAAATCTGCCGGACTTCGGACAACAGCTACTACCGGCAGAAAATCGAGATTATTTCGCTTCAGAAGCTTCAGTAGATCGCCGGTCACCGATAAATTGGCCGGCCAGATTACGATCAGATCGACTATTTCCCTTTTACAGATTGATTCCACATCTCTGACATCCCCGGCAATATGGAGAAAATAATCCGGAAAAGTGAAAAAGGACCTTATTTCGTCCCGATATTTCTCATCCAGTAGATATACCACTATTTCGAACATAGGATTTCTGACGGTAGTTTCTTAACGTTGCCCGCACATATTCAGCAGAGATGCCCTTACCTCCTGAAATTGCCCGGGATTGAGTGAATTAATTGGAATATTATCCGGAATTTCCAGTTTTTTCCGCAGTTCCTCCTTCACCTTCTCCAGCTGCCGGCTGACATTGATTACCCCTATCACAGCTGGTTTGCGATACTCCTGCAGGAATTTTTTGATAAAGTACTTCTTATAATCAAAGACCAGTTTATGGGCAAAATCCATGAGAAAAACTGTTCCCAGCAAGCCTTTCTCAAAAGTCTGCATTATATTCAGAATATCTTTATCAAGAGACAGACCAACCAGATAGAGCTTACGCGATTGATTTAATTCCAGTTCAGCAATTTGAATATCTCCATTTTCAATAATCCGGGTATCTGCAGCTTTTGCCACAGTTTCAATAAAAGAAAATTTTGAACTTTCAGATGTTCCAATAACCAGTATATAACCTTTTTTCTGAGCAGTGGAAAATATTTTTTCAGAAATCAGTTCAAAATCATCTTCCAGAAAACTGCCGGATGGCAAATCGGATTTATCGATTTTTATCATATTCCTCTTCAGCAAATTTTCCAGAATTTTTACAATGTGGTATTGAGGTAATTGGCAATCCCTTTTGATCTTTCGAAACGAAGCACCGGATTTCAACAGTTTTACTATTTCTGCTTCCTCAAAAGATACTTGCTGGTTATGTTTGTCCTGCTCCAGCCTGAAAAATGGATTTTCCTCATTTGCCTCATCTAAAAAACGTTCTATTCTGAGCCGTTGATAATTATATTCATGTAGGATTCCGACGGTTGATACCGGAAACCGTGAATTTTTCAGGCTGCCAGAAAATTCCTTTACATACGCCTGTCCTCCGGAATGATGCAGCAGTTGCAATACAGCATTACTACCAGTCAGGTTTTTATAATAAGCCTGGCTCACCCGTCCTTCTGCAACCTGGAGTTTGCCGATCCAGCGCTGATCATATAAGTGCAGAGTAAAACTTTTTTTCATTTCACTCGCATTTTTGAGAAAGGATGGCAGGGACAATTCTTTCCAGGATTTACTAATCACCTGATACTGAACCAACTGACGGTCATTTTTGAAATTGGATTGATGAAATTGAAACAGTCCGATCAGCACAGCGGGATATACATAACCGGAATCGATCACTCTATTTATGCCATGGCGGTAATAATCCAGTTTTTTATCAGGATCCAGTTTTTCGGTATAAATAATTGTGAAGTGGTGGCGAAGGATTTCTAATTCATCGCTGTTTTCA
>JAFGSO010000397.1 GCA_016934605.1 Calditrichota bacterium
AAGTTTCCTTTTCCGTCTGGGCGTCTCCAGCAGCTCGGAAGGATCACCTTCACACAGATTATTCATTATCAGATAGCGATGAAAACTGCGGATAGCTGAAAAATTACGGGCCATACTGTTACTGGAAAGACCTATATCATACAGCAATCCGATATAGTTCTGCATGAGCAAAGGTGTTATCTGTTCCACCTGGTCTATATGCTGTTCCTTGAGGTAATCAATATAGCGGGAAAGATCATTCCGGTAGGCGAAAAGGGTATTATCTGCCAAGCCTTTCTCAAGTGCCAGTTGACGGATAAAACGTTCCAGAAGTTTGTCCCAGTTCATTTCAGTAACTCACAAAAGGATTCGACAATTTTTCGTGAGCGACCGTCGTTCGGGGACCATGGCCCGGATAAAGAATCATATCATCGGGAAGCTGATAAATTTTTTTTCGGATGGATTCGATGAGTTGCTGACTGGACGAACCGGGGAAATCGGTCCTGCCAACAGATTCTCTGAAAATAACATCTCCCACAAAGGCACATTGGTCCCCGACCAGGGTGATATGTCCCGGGGTATGACCCGGTGTGTGTAATACTTCCAGGAAGAGACCATCCAGCTCAATACGATCCCCTTCCTTCAGCAGCCGGTCTGGCTTTGAGGATTTGAGGCTGATTCCGATGAAAGCAGACAGATTCAGATTTGGATTGGACAGATAGGCCGCATCCGCTTCATGCATGAGCAGTTTCGCCCCAGTGAAATCCAGAATTTTCTGATTGCCGGCAATATGATCTCCATGACCATGGGTATTGATAAGATAGACCAGTTCCAGATTCAGTTCCTCTATCTTCTGACAGATCGGAGAGGGATCATACCCGGCATCAATCAGAATAGCCCGCCTGGAATTGTCACCATGGATCAGGTAATTATTGACGTCAAATTCACCTATGGTAAAAGGATAAATTATCATGAAATTCAATCTTCCCGGGAGGGCAGGAGATGCTCGGCAACAGAGAGGGCGATTCCCGAAAGCATCACTTCGGGTGCCAGCTGGGTAAAATCACCGGACAGAACAGAAGCATCCACATTATTATACACAGAGCAACCGGCTTCTTTCTCCACAATCACACCGGAAACACGGCCCTTATTTTCTGTAAAGAAAATAACTTCCCCAAGTGACTCGCTGGGTACATAACCGGTGCAGGCATAAAGTTGAATATGAGTATTGTGAGTGTAAATGGTTATCAGATTTTCATCTTCATCGCCGATAGGGACTTTGGGGTATACCTCCAGGGCCAGGCGCCTTTTGTCTTTCTGATTTTCAAGCACAAAGCGATAATGATCTATCCGTTTTACCGGTTCAACTCCCAGCACCCTGCTGATAATTTCAATATCTGACTTCTGAAAT
The DNA here is from genome assembly GCA_016934605.1 of Calditrichota bacterium. Classification (GTDB taxonomy): domain Bacteria; phylum Calditrichota; class Calditrichia; order RBG-13-44-9; family RBG-13-44-9; genus RQOF01. The sequence goes on from JAFGSO010000397.1 coordinate 1,391, forward strand.
GTGAATTTATTCAAAATATCTGCTCCTTCTTAAATGCAAAAATGCTTCGTAAACCACAGAATTATACTCCGAAAATTTCTGAGCTTTTTTATCTCATTTCTGTTATATCAATTTATAAAGACATCCAATATGATTCAAGTTCTATTTCGTGATAACGGTTTTGCAACCGGTTTTCAATTCAAAATCGGGACAAAGAATAATACGCAAGCTGTCTGGTAAGGTTTGATGTTTTTTAAGTTTTTTTTGATTGTAAATGGAATATGAGCACTCCACTTTTAATTAAGAAGCAATTAATGGGGGTGACAAGCTATCGGTTTGAAGTGGCAGGAAGGACAAAGGATAAAAGGGCAGATGGTAAGGTCAGCCGAAATACAAATTGTTCAATAGGCATTTTCACCGCGAACAATAGCCATGAAGGTCATCAAAATAATTTTGATATCAAATGCCAGCGACCAGTTTTCTATATAATAAACATCGTAGCGTGTTCTTTCTTCAATGGGGGACTGACCTCTGAGACCGTTAACCTGTGCCCAGCCGGTTACGCCACTTCGTACCCGATGCCGCTCGGCATATTTGGGAATATATTGCTGAAATTCTTCAACAAAAACCTTTCGTTCCGGCCTGGGTCCCACCAGGCTCATATCTCCTTTTATGACATTGATCAGCTGCGGCAGTTCATCCAGGCTGGTCCGGCGTAAAATTCTGCCGACTACAGTAACACGGGGATCTTTCTTTTGGGCCCACACCGGACCTGTCTGCTTCTCTGCTTCCGCCACCATGGAACGAAATTTCAGCATGGTAAACTCTTTGCCGTCAAGGCCTACCCGCTTCTGCTGGTAAAACACCGGACCTCTGGAAGAAAACTTAACTGCAACTGCAATCACCATAAAAAATGGTGAAAGGATCAGCAGAACCATAGCGGATATTACTAAATCAAACGTTCTTTTCAGAAATCCCTGCCATCCCGAAAAAGCTACCGCTTTCAGGCGAATAACCGGCATACCCGCAATTTCAATGGCGCTGGTGCGTGACCCGATTAAATATAAAAAATGCGGTATAAAAAAGAGTTCAACATTTTTCCCTTCGGTGATTTCCATTATCTTCAAAATGTCCTGATGTTGATCTGCTTCGAAAACAAGCAAAAGACCATCCGGAGAATACTCCCCGATAAGACCTGGAAGGTCCTCGATAGTGCCGAGATAATTCAAATTCACATCCTCCAGGTCGTGCCGACTGCAGTAACCAAGAATTTCAAAATACTGATTCTTATCCCTGTGGACTTGCTGAGTAAAACCGGGCAATAAACCGGGCGAACCGACCAGAAAAAGTTTCTGTACACTGTAGCCCTTCGGAATCAGATGTTTTCGTTTCACATAATGAAAAATATATCTTCCGATCAGAACAAAAATATTGGTGTTCACAAACATGAAAATGAAAGTAAGACGGGAATAGGAGAATCCCCGGTATAAAAAAGCACTGCTCATCGCAACCAGAATTCCCATAAAACAAACCCGGAGTACCACAGGAATATCTTCAGTAAATGAGGTAAAATAACGGCTTCTGTAAGATCTGTTGAGGGAAAATATGAAAATATAAATAATCGTCAAAAAAACAGAGGTAAAAAAATAGACCGAAAAAGGGGGGAAGCCCTTGGTAACCGGAACCAGTTCCCTGAAAGGTGATTCAAACCGCATTATATATGAAAAAATGAAGGCACTTTCCAGGGCCAGTGCATCAATCAGAATTTTGAGAAAGGGAATGAACAGATTTCGTTTAAATATTCCGAATTTCATATCCAATTACATTTTACGGTAATAATCATCCAGTTCTTGCGAGATAAATTCCGTAACGGTACTGCGGAAATTTTCTATATCAAATTTTCTGGCATGTTCTCCGATAAAATCAGGATCCCATTCTGTTCTGTCACATTTTTCAACCGCCTCTATCAGGCTTTCCGGATTTAAATCATTGAAGAAAATACCAGACTTTTTGTCCGGATCATCATCCTTTCCGATAACTGTCTCCAGAGCACCACCGCGTCCATAAGCGACGACCGGTTTCCCGCAGGCCATGGCTTCAACAGGAACAATCCCAAAGTCTTCCTCACCGGGGAAAATCAGGGCCAGGCAGTTTTCGTAATACGCCGTCAATTTGTCATGAGGCTGCCAGTCTATGAATTCAATGGTCTTTCCTGATATCTTTTGTAACCTGCTCTTTTCCGGACCTTCACCTATTATCAGAAGTTTTTTCTGCATACGGTTAAATGCATCAATTGCCAGATCCACTTTCTTGTATGGTACCAGTGCCGAAACGATGAGATAATAATTGTTATGGGTTTTGCTGACAGAAAATACCGAGGTCTCCACCGGGGGATGTATCACGGACGATTCACGTCCATAAAATTTTTTTATTCGTCTGGCAACATGCCCGGAATTTGCTATAAACCGGTCCACCCGTGAACTGCTGCTGGCATCCCACATCCGCAGGTAATTGGCGAACAGGGGAATCAGCCTTTTACCGACGATTCCCAA
>JAFGSO010000398.1 GCA_016934605.1 Calditrichota bacterium
ATCTGTCTTTTGCAAAAAACTTCTTGCAAAACATATAAGGTACCAATATGTTTAGGGTCGTTTCAGAGAAGAATCGTAGTTTTATTTCCGGAGGTCTTTTTTTCATGCAAAAAGAATTAAGATTTTTATTGCCGTTGTTCCTTGTTTTTGGGTTCCTCTCCTCATGCGACAGATCGCCTGATATTGTTGCACGGGTGGGAGATGAAATAATTTCGACCGAGGAATTCAGTAATGCCCTGAAACAGAGATATCCTCACAAAAATCTGGAAGAGACAGCTATTGAGGAGCGCAGAAGCCTGATAAAAAATATGATGGAGAAAAAAGTTAAATACATGAGAGCGGCAGAACTGGGAATGGAACAAAATGCTGATTTTCTTGAAACCATTCGCCTGCGGGAATCCCGGTTGATTTCTTCCAAATTACCAGAAAAATTGATTGTAGACAGTCTGGTAACCGAGGATATGATTAATTCCAGGCTGGCTTTGAGCAAGGCCAGGACAGATGTAATTCTGGTGGGTCTGGCTTATCATGGAGTTCCCGGCAGGATTATTCACCGTTCTCAGGAAGAAGCCATGACCATTGCCAAGGAAATTCTAATGCAGGTGAAACAGGGTGAAGATCTTGCGCGTCTGGCAGAGATTTATTCCGATGACTCCCGCGTCAGAAATAATCAGGGCCTTTTTTCACCTTACCACCCGGGTACCTTTCATCATGCCGTCGATGCAGCCGTTTTCCTGACACCGGCGGGAGAGTTATTCGGACCAGTAATAACACCTCAGGGAATTTTTCTGGGAAAGGTCCTTGAAAAAGAATCCATCAATCTGGACACCGTATCTCATAATGAAAAATTGAAAACCAAGTGGAACATTTATAACAACAATTTTTACCAGAGAGGTGATTCTATTTACAGAGAATTAACCGCAAATTTCAAAGAAGAACTGGGCTGGGAAGTATCCAGCACTGGCATAAGTCAATTCCTGGGAGCTATTGATGAATGGTCCAGGAATCCGGAAGCAAATGACGCTACTTTCACAGCACAGCAGCGTTCCATTTATCTGGGCCGGGTCGGTAAAGATACGATTACCTCGGGTTATTTTATTGATGAATTCCAGAGAACATTTCACGATAATTACCGGAAATTCAATTCAGAGGCCGGTCTGGAAAAAATGATAAATGAACTGATACAGTATCAGACCTGGGTTATAAAAGCCCGGGAACATAACATCCGGGAACTCCCTGAAATAAGGGAAAGAATGTCAGATATTCGAAAAAATTTACTGGTTGAATTTTTCGATCGCGAAGAAATAAAAGCCAGATCCATTCCCACCCAGGAAGAGATTGAAACTTACTACCAGGAAAATAAATCCAATTATATGGATTCCAGGAGAATACACATCCGGGAGATTGCGGTGGGAGATTCGCTTACAGCCGAAAAAATTCTGGATAAAGCCAGAAAAGATCCTGAAAATTTCCATAAACTGGCAGCAGAATATACCGAGAAGAGTTTTATGAAAGAACGGGGTGGAGATCTTGGGTATCAGTCGGTAAATTCACCGAGGCTGGTTGTGCAAAAAGCTGTTGAAGCAGGTGAAAACCAGATTATCGGACCGATTCATGACCGAAGTTATTATTATATCATAAAAACCGGAGATATCGAACCCGAAAGACAGAAAGAATTATCTGAGGTAGAAATCGTGGTGCGATCGAATGTCCAACAAAATAAGCAAGAGGAAATCCTGGAAAATCATATCGCTGAATTCCGCAAAAATCATACTTATTGGATCAACGAAAATGTAATCAAAAAATTAAAATAGGTAATTCATGAAGACGTTATTACATCTGTTTGTCGGTTTATTATTGCTTACACTGTTACTTCAATGCAGGAACAGTTCGGTGCCATCGATTGACATTATCGCCAGAGTCAGTGACGAATACCTGACCCGGGATGAACTTGCTAACTGGATGCCTCCCAATTTGCCGGATGATCAGAAAGTAATTCTTGCCCGCCAATATGTCGACCGCTGGGTGCATAAGACGGTGATGGCACGTTCTGCACTGAATGATGGACTCTCTCTTTCAGACTATGAACAATGGTCCATGGAATATCTGGAGAAAGAGATGTTGTCCCAGAAATACCTTGCAGCAAAACTGCCGCGGGACATCATCATTACCGATGAAGAAATTTCAACCTATTATGAAGAGAACAAGGAACAGTTTATCCGCAGCGAAGACGAAGTTCATCTGGTCCAGTTGTTCCTGGAGTCTATGGACAAGGCAATTGCAGAGGAAATCAAGGAAGAAAAAGAATTACTGGATGTCATTAAAAAAAACTATCTTGATACTCAGGTAAACCGGATCTTAGAAAAAAACGGTGATCTGGGATATGTTCCGGTAAACAGCCTGCGGAAAGAGATAGTCCGATATGTAAAAAGTGGAAGTACCGGACGGATTTACGGTCCTATCAGAATCGAAGGCGGATATTATTATTTTCAGATGATGGACAAACAAAGCGCCGACAGTTATCGCAGCCTGGATCTGGTGAGGGAGGAAATAGAACTTCGTTTAAAATCCATCAAGCGGGAAAAACTTGCCGAGGAGATCGTGCGCAAACAATCGGAAAAGTTTACTATTGAAATTTATCCGGAACATATTAAATAAAAATAGTAGAATAGATACAGAAAATTAGCCGGGGAAGTACCTGAATGAAAAAAAAATTCTTAACCTCTTTTTGCCTTGTTTTTCTGCTGATTTCAGGACTTAAAGCTCAGAGTCAGCAAGGTCAGCAAATATTTGATGGTATTGCTGCTATTGTGGGGGACGAAATTGTCCTGATATCCGACATCAATGCACTTATCACATCCTATGCCTTTCAGAATAAAATTGATATAACCAGACAACCGGAACTTTATCAGCGTCTGGGCGAAGAATTTCTGCAGAGGCTGATTGATCAGAAACTGCTTTTAATCAAGGCAGATGAAGATACCATCAGAGTGGATGATGACCGTGTGGAAGCATCACTTAACCAGCAAATTGATTACATGATACAGCAGGCGGGTTCTGAAAATAAACTGGAACAGTACTATTCCGCTCCTATTTTTAAGATTAAAAACGACCTCCGCAAAGAAATTCAAAATCAGATGCGCATCGGAATGCTGCGTGAGAAAAAATTCATGGGCATAAACATTTCGCGCAAGGAAGTTGAAGATTTTTATCATAATTATCAGGATAGCCTTCCCGGTATGAAAGCCAGTGTTGATATCAGCCATATTCTGATGCAGATCACACCCAGCGAAGAGAGTGTAAAAGCTGCTTACAACAAAATAAGCGAAATCCAGGAAAAACTGAAAAATGGGGAAGATTTTGCCGGCCTTGCCCGCCAGTATTCGGAAGATCCCGGATCGGCCCGGAACGGAGGTGAACTGGGATTCGTCAGCCGGGGTACTCTGGTAAAAGAATACGAGGAAACGGCATTTGCCATGGAAGAAGGCGAAATTTCGGACATAGTTCAGACGCAGTTTGGTTTTCACATCATCCAGTTAATTGAACGACAGGGAGAACGTATCAATACCCGCCATATTCTGATTCAGCTCAAACCGACAGAACAAGATGAAGAACGTGTTATTCAGAAATTGAAAAATATCCATGAAAATATCATCAATACTGATTCCACTTTCAGTCAAATGGCGCTGAAATATTCGGACGATCCAAATGTGGAGAAAGATCAGGGTCATCTGGGGGAATTCGAGGAAGGCGGGTTTCAGATCAAAGAATTCGAGAAAGCTGTCAGTAGTCTTCAGGAAGGAGAAATAAGTCAGCCTTTTAAAACCGATTTCGGTTATCATATCGTTAGACTGAATGATCGGAAAGAGGCTCGACCGCTCTCTCTGAAATCCGATTGGGAGCAGATTGAACAATGGGCTTTGCAGCAGAAACGTGAAAAGGAATTCGAAAAATGGCTGGCAGAAATCCGTGAAGAAGTTCCGGTTGTAGTCAAAATTGAACTTTAAACCGGCCTATTTATTAGCTTGGTTAATCCATCCCGACCGACCGGGAATACTAAGTACATCAGTTCATTATTATGATGACATATTCTCTCTGCCTTAAAGAAATTTATTTTCACTGTGATCTCCGGGAACACGGATACCCGGATTTTAATACGTCACCGAATTTACGAACTGATGTACTAAGTTACAAAGGCACCCAAAAAATAAGAGTGTAGGGATTAAATTATAAAAAATTATATTCATTCTGACTTATAAGTTCTATAATTTAATATTACTTACTTTCTGGCTTTATACCTTTGTGGTTGTGAATAATGCGGGTTAGATTGAACAAAATCAATTTCAGTTTTTAAACCCAGATTCTGTTTAGTTTCAGAAAATAATAACCACTATTTCAAAATGCACCCGCTATAATCGAAACAATATGTTCAGAAAAAAAGAAAACGAAAAAGCTCTTTCACGCCGAGAAATTATTGATCAATGGCTGGAACTGTTTCCTTTTCGGCAGATGGATTATGAAAGCGGTGATGATGACAGAATCACCGTGCTGGTACCCCATCCGGAAAACTGGTTGACCCGTAAATTGCTTCCCAAACCAAAACACCCTGCCCAGAAAATTCGGCTAGATGAGATCGGATCGTTTGTCTGGCGCCATTTTGACGGAAAGCATTCAATTAATACTATCTGTGAGAAACTGGATGAAAAATTCGGAAAAAGAGTAGAATCATCCCGGGAACGAACAGTTATTTTCGCTCAACAGCTGTATAAAAATAGCTATATAAAAGTATTTTCGAAGAAAAATTCCGATCAGAGCACTGCTGAAGATCCAGCCGGAGATTTATAACTCTCCATTCAGGATTCATCGTATCTTTACTTTCTTATTAGGATCCTGTTTTCTGACCCACCGGATGAATTTTTCGATTTCAGGATGATCTTTGAGTCCCTTGATGCTTGAATAATTTTCTGCCAGCTCTCTGTTGGAGAAAAGTCGATGGATCATACTATGGCAGGGACGGCAGACAATCGCAATATTATCCGGTTGTCCGTCCTCCGATCGGGGGATGAGATGATGCGTTGTATACTCTTCCACTTCCCGTCCGCATAATTCACATTTCATAAAACCTGTACCAGCCGGATAATACTTCCCGGAATATTTATCTCAATTTCAGAAACTGTCCACGATAGAATTTGAGAATATTGAGCTGAGAATTAACCCGCGATTTGATACCAAATTGGATATTCTCCAAAATTCCCTGATACAGATCTGTATTGCTCAGGCCATCCCGGTATTCTCCCCGGCTGATGCCCGGATAATAATGGGATATCATCCATTTTCCGATGTCGTAACCCAGAAGATGATAAGTGCCCGGAGTTTCCTGCATCTGTTGTCTGAATCGACTTTGAAAGGCCTTGTAATTCCACGATTCCTGATCCAGATACCCGGCAGAAATGTAAATGAGTCCATCCAGATAGACCTGATGCTGTTTCAGTAGTTCCTGATCATTCCAGCCCTCGTTTCCCAGCAGCTGTGTCTCAATATTTTGAAAGGCAAACTGAGGGGCGACATAAGGAACATACTCAGGATAAATCGCAATAAACAACGCATCAATTCCGGTAGATACTACCTGAGTGGAATCAATATCACGGCGACTTTCAGAATTAAACAGTGTTTCGGTAAGATATATCTTAAACTGCTCCTGCAGTTCTTCCTCGGTGAGCGTTGAATCCTCCTGAAGCACTGAATCTTTAAAACTTACATAAAATCCTTTGGAGCGAATAGCTTTAAACTGGCGCGAAAAGTCCTCAGTGTCCTCATAATACCACTGCTTTTCAACTATTTCTGCATCTGACTCATTTACCACATCTTCAAAACCTTTCAGAATGGAAATTCCATAGGCATCTGCCGGAACCAGAACAGCTATTGTCTCTGCTCCAAGTTCTTCTATGGTATATTCCGCCAGAAAACGGCCCTTTATTTCGGCATCGGGATTGATCTGAAATGCATAGGGGCTCAGAGCAGCAAGACCCTTCTGAGAGTTAAAAGGCGAAATAAAGGGGAAAAATTCATATCTTGATAAAAGCGCCAGACTGCTGCTTTCATCATCGTTCAGGGGACCAACAATCGAGAGAGGCGAAAACTTATCCAATGCATCCATGGTGGTGTTCAGCATGGAAAGCACCCTGGATTCTACCGCCAGAGTATCTATTTGCATCACTTTTTGACGATCTCGTTGTGCCATCTCACGAGCGGCATAGTAAAATCCAAGAGCGAATGCGTTGCTGATATCATGAAGTTCCGCCTGATTTGACTTCAATATCAGTATATGGTTACTGGTAACACCCGGCCCCCTGCCTGCACGTAGAATATCCCGGGCAATATTAGCAAAAACCGATTCGGGCTGGTTGCTCAGAAAATCTCGTAAAACCATTTCACCCTGTTCAACCTGGCCGGAATTGATCATTTTTTTTGCCTGAACCAGCTCAGTTAAATTTCGAAATTCCCGATCGTCGTACTTTCGGCCAAGATCTTTTAAATCCTGACCGCCGAGATATAACTCCATTGTATGGAAAAGATAATTGGTCGTTTTATTTTTAAGGCGCAGATCTCTGCTGTTTTGAACAACCCAATACCAGCTTTCTACAGCCTGATCATATTTCTCCCGGCGGAAGTTTATTTTCCCTTTCAGAAAATATATATCATCCCGGTAATCACTTTCCGGATAATTACGCAGAAAATCATCGACCACCAGCATGGAGGAAGAATATTCTCCCAGCTTGTAATAACTTTTGGCCAGCATGAGTTTTAAGGCTGTTTGAATTCGGGAGTTCGGGGAGCTCTTGAGCGCATTGAAGAAAGTTTTCTGCGCATCCCGATATTGTTCCCTTTTGTAATAATCAAGTCCTTTGGAGAATAGCTGCTGATCATTCAGCTGTGCATGAGACCAGATCACTGCCAAGATAATGAATAGCAGTATCAGATTTGACTTCCGTAATTTCAAGAAAAATACCTCCAATAAATTTCGGCTAAAAATTACCTGTACTTCTTTTGTCATTTATGCAGAAATTTATCTGTCCGAATCCTTCCGGAATGCCATAATTCCTGTTCAAAATTTTTGGCGACTCAGAGAGATCCGGAGCAGAAAGCAATCTTCAGGGCCGAAGTAAATTTACATGAATGGATTCAACATGTCAATCAGGATATTAACTCTCAGAAAAACTCTGATCTGCAAACAAATACTCTTCTTGTTTTCCTGAGAGTGCATTAAAAGTCGTACTATTTAAAATAATATTCATGTTTACGAATATTGAGCCTTTAAAGGACCTCTCCTCTTAACCTCTTCTCTTTGGAAAAACAGTGGATTGGGGAAATGAGATACGAAATTGTTTCTGAACAAGCAAATTCATATTTATACCCATATCTTGACTTTTGATACACCTCCTTGTTGTTTGAATATCTCCTCTCCAAATTCACTCCATTTATAAAGGTGTTATTATGTCCTCAGATATTTTCAATGGAATGTAAATATAGCCATCCCGTTCATCTCCAATTCTTTCTGCCTGCCTCAAATCCACCAGTCTGGCAGTAACCGCAGCCAGTAATGCATCCAGTTCGTCGTGAGAATAGGGTTTTTCTTTTTCGGGCAATCGAATTCCCCTATCCTTCAAGTGCTTCTGGAGGTTGAGGCGAAACTCCCGGGTCTGTTTTTTACCATGAAGATCCGGAAACAAAATTTTCCGGGTAGCATAGGGGAATACTTCAATAATCTGACAGGAGAGATCAGATAAAAAGTCTTTGAGATCAAAGCAACGCAAAACCCAGGATTTTACAAAACTATTCTTCGAAGTCAGAAAACAACGGTAGCCGCGGCGGATAAGCAACCGTTCACAGATTCGTCCCGGGGCTGAATTATTCTGTTCATGATGACACTCTTCCGATGTAAAACAACAGCGATGAAGCTCGTGGGGAGGCTGCAATGGACCGTCAATTCCCACAATGCAGATCTGTTGCTTAAAGGGCTCCAGGATGTGGGCAAGTTCTTCAAAACCACGCCATTTTCCGATAGAAATGATGCGTTGGGAATCATTTATAACGCAATATCCGGAGTCCCTTGCTGCTGAGGCGGAGGGATCAATTCCCAGATACAGATTTCTTGGCATTTAGTGTCTTAATCCATTCAAGACTTTGAACAGCTTCAGTTAGATTATGAATTTCCATGATGGCTGGTACAGTCACATTATTATTCAGAAAAAAATCCTCGTACGGAATCACACCGATGTCCATGGCACGATGCTGATCTTCCAGGCCGTTATTATTATGAACATGAATTTCAGCGAGAAGATCCTCCATCCGATGAAAATAAGTTTGAATATCATGTCCGTGAAGAAAGGCATGTCCCATGTCCACAACACCTTTTACCTTCGGATGATTTACTTCCTTTAGAATATGCCGATGTTCCTGCCATCCCGGGACCATCAATCGATGAACATTGGGAGGAGAATTTTCCAGGCCAATTATGATATTTTTTTCTTCAGCTTCTTCTCCTAAAATCTTCAGATTTTCTATCAGATTCCGGCGGGCAAGATCTACCAGGTTCCTGATTCCTGCGGCATCTTTATGGACCAGTCCGGCATGAACGACCATTATTTCCGCCTGAATCTCAGATGCGATTTCTATTGATTTTTTATAGCATTCCAATATGGCATTTCGCAGATAGGGATTCAGACTGGACAGATTGATATCATAGAATGTGGCATGAAAAGTAACCCGTAAACCGGTATTACTGATAATTTTTCTGAAATAACGAATGTCATCAGGCTTGAGATCATCCACTGCAAAAAAGGGACGTTCACCCCGGATTTCAATGAATTGAAGGGGATAGCGTAATGATATCTCAACCGTCTCTTCGAAATCTTTTCTCTTCTCAAAAAAACAGGTTATTCCCCAGGGAATCATATTCGACCTTCCCTTATTACATGAAACAGGTGTCAGTTACTGGAAAAATTCAATAAAGGATAGCATACGGTCCACAAAACATCCATTCGATGATAGTTAATCTGAATAATTTATAAACCCTATATAGACGCAATGGTAACAGGTTTCAAACTCAGGCGCATTCATAATAGGAGAGAATTTATCCTGTCGTAATGATTTAAAATGTATTTTGTCCCATCTCAAACGTAAATCTTACTATTTTTGATGCCCGCCTCGATTTTGATTATTTAATCTAACCTGGTTAATTCACAAACATTCACATCATTATTCCATACATTGATCTTTGTCTCTGTGTTCTCTGTGTGCTCTGAGGCTATTATTCATTTGCCAGGCACAGAGCACACAGAGAAGGACGAAAAGATCTGGAAATAACAAATGGTTCAGGCATCTATCATCACCAGTTTTGTGGATATCAG
>JAFGSO010000399.1 GCA_016934605.1 Calditrichota bacterium
ATTCCCGACTCCCTGTCAACCTCCGGTTGACTCGTCGGGACTAAACCCTCCCTGGTTTGGCCAGCAGCCAGCGACCAGTTGCAAGTATTCAGACTGTATCTTTCTTTTGCATTTTACTTTTTGACATTTCATTTGGAATTGTGTAATTTATTTTTAACAAATGAAATGGGAAAATCATGGAAATCCAGATTGATGTATCCAGAGACGACAGTGTTGTAGTGTTCACGATCCTGGATAAGGAGGTGAATCGCAGCAATTCTGCTTCACTCAAGGAAAAAATTTTTGTAGAAATCGCCGAGGGAAATAATAAGATTATCCTGGATCTGAAAAATGTTGCGGAGATGGACAGTTCCGGCCTGGGAGCGCTGTTGTTCGGGAAAAGACAGGCGAGTAACTCGGAAGGAAATATCCTCCTGGTCTCCGTGAATCCCGCTATTCAATCCCTGCTTAGAATTGCTCAACTCAACCGTGTTTTCGATACGTTTGAGAGTGTGGAGGACGCCAGAAAGAATTTTGCCAAATAAGAACAATTCCCTCCTGTCTGGGTATAATCATTACAGAATCAAGATAAAAAAGGGCTTTGAAGGCGGACCTGCATGAACTGGAAGGATCGAAAAGTTATTTATATTTCACTGATAATTTCAGTACTCCTGCATGTCATCTTGCTCATTTTAGTAACCGATATTGACCTTTTTGCATTTTCACGTACCCCTCAACAACCGGAAATTCAGCCGCTGGAACTGGTATTTGAACAACCTGCGCCCCCCCCACAACCCCGGGAACAGCTGCCAGAAAAATTCTATGAAATCGTTGAGAATCCCAATGCTTCCGGGGAGAAACCTGAAAACACCGATATGCTTTCCACCGCCTCTTCACGCTCCCGGGCTCCGGTTATTTCGCCGGGACAGATACGGGCGGTACCCGGCTCGGAATCCGATCAGAATCAGAAAAAAAATACTGAAGAGGTCTCCGAAGAGGTTCGGGAAGCCCTGGAAAAAAGCCTGCTTGCCTACAAGGAGAACCGTTCGTTCAGCCGGTCTGCTCTCACCGGAGAGAAAATAGCACAAAAATTTGAAGGTGAAGAAATGGAAGTGCAAAAAGGGGAAATGTCCCGAAGGCCAGAAGGTTTTAAGGCAGATCTTGTCGGGGATTTCGCTTTGAGTACCTATGAATGGGAATGGGCACCTTACTGGCTGAAGTTTAAACATAAATTAAATCGTGTCTGGTATGCGCCACCCGCATATTATGAGCTGGGACTGATCAGTGGCCATACTATTTTGCGCTTTAAGGTTTATCGAAACGGAGAGATGCGGGATCTTCAGGTCTTACGTCAGGTCGGACATCAATCGCTGGAGCAGAGCTCGGTAAGTGCCATACAGGCGGTATTCCCGTTTCTGCCATTACCATCCAATTTTCCGGATGAATACCTGGAAGTGACTCTGAAGATGATTTATCCCGATTTAAGAGAATATTATTCTACTAATAAAAAATAGACTGGATATTTACCTTATTAAGGACGGTCTTATTTTAATGATTTTTTTTGTATTCTGCCAGGTATTATTCTGGAATAACTTTTAATATAGTTGGCTGATGGTCCGACATTCACTGTGAGAAAGGATTGGTATGCTGGATATTTTCGCGAAGGGTGGCTGGGTAATGTATCCCCTGTTGCTGAGTTCAGTATTGGCACTGGCGGTGATTATTGAACGTATCTGGTATTTGCGAAAGCGAAAAATACTTGTTCCCGAAATTATCAGTGTTCTGGACCAAATGAAATCTCCCGGAGATCTGGAGCTGGTCAAATCGATCTGTAACAAATTCAACGGCCCTTTTTCCAGAATAATCAGAACGGGAATTGAGAATCAGGACCTGCCGCCCGATGAGTTACGCGTTACCGTGGAGGACGAAGGCCGCCAGGAAGTCCGAATACTGCAGCGTGGACTGGTGACGCTGGAAACAGTGGCTGCTATTGCACCGCTGCTGGGTCTTCTGGGAACGGTACTGGGAATGATAAAGGTTTTTAATGTAATTGAGACACTGGGAGTTGGTCAGGCTAAAGCACTATCCGGCGGAATTTCCGAAGCCCTGGTAACCACGGCCACCGGTTTAATTATCGGTATTCCGGTTTATATTGCTTATAATTACTTCAATCATCGTGCAGAAGCCTTTATTCTGGACATGGAACGTCACGTTATTCAGTTGCTGAATAAACTGGTCCGTTTCCGGAAAGCAGGGGAGACAGAATTGATTGAAAATTTAAACCTCCGTTCCCGGGAATCATGAGATTTATTCAAGAAAAGGGATAATAGTCATCAGATTTCATAAAAAGAAAAGTGCCAATAGAATCAAAAAAATGAATATTCCAATACCAGCCATGAAATTTACACCAGTATACCTGATCATCTTCATAACATTTGCCATTTTTCTGGGTGGATGTGTTGTGGGTTATCAGCCCATGACTTCTCTGGAAAGAAATGCCTTCAAAAATGCCAGGCTCGATGTTTATCCTCAGGACGTAAAGTCAAATCTGAGTCAGTTTAAAAATGAAGATATTGCCTGGATCGGGATCATTCAAGAATCTGAATTTTACGAGGAAAACAGCAGGTACGAAATTGTGCTCCTGCTGGAACACCGTTATTTCGATTGGAAGGTGGACCGGACAGGTTCTCCCAATTTGCTGTTTCCGTCAACTGAAGGCGAGGGATTATTCCAGACGCGATGGTATCTGAAAAAGGATGCAGATCTGGAATATTTCATGAACCGTTTTGAGCCGGGCAATCTGGGTATTGTTTATGCCACACCGGATACGGTTATAGATGATGTTGTATTGGTGAGTGCTGATTATATCCGTGTTATTGATAAGGGATTTTTCCGGGCAGATCAGGTTTATTACATACCCGAAGATGCCATGGATCATCAGCGTAAAAAGTATTCACCTAAGCCGCAGAACTGATCTTTTCTTATTGCTTTATTACCAGGGTACACTCCGGACCGTACCGAAACCAGGACCAAGAAGGATGCTGTTTATCAACAGCCGCGCAGTTCCATGAAAATATGCCCGGAAGAAGGGATCGCCGGCAAACAAAATGATCTGTCCCTTTCCGACACGTTCTACCGTGACATATGGTGTTTTTGCCCAGCGCATTCGGGCCTCAGGCCACAGTAAACCGGAAAGCCGAAGGTTTTTACTTTCACTGAAAGTCACTGGCATCTGCACCGGATCCATGGCAAGGTAGGCGTAGGAAGTATACAGAATAACAGGAATTTCAGGAGAAGTTCCGAAATTCATCCAGTGTTGCCCATCCGTCTTGGCCCTCAGTATCGCACCTCTTGGTTGAAAAAGCCTGGCCAGCTCATCCTGTTTTTCCAGCCATTTCAACTGTTCTTTGGAAACAACTTTCACTTGTGTTGAATCCGATACAATTCCACCGCCATTCCATATCTTGATGCTGTCCGGATAGGTTTTAAAGAGAGTTTCTTTCTGTTCCAGCCAATTCCGGTAGAAATTTCTGTTTTTGAGAGTCTGCCTCATTGTGCGGGTGGCGGATAACTGAGTTGTAGTATCGGCAATAAAAGCGGCTGCTTCGCCTATGGCGATAAGTGTTCCTCCTTCCTGGATCCAGGTTTTTAATCCTGCTAGAATTTCCTTTCCGAATAAATTTTCATATGACTTTTTAGACCATGCTGAAGGTAAGATAAGAACATTATATTTCCGGAAATCAATACCTCCCAGCCGGTCAGAATTCAGGATGGAATGTTTCATTTGCAATTCCTGGTCAAGCAGATACCACAGCGAGGAAAAACTGGTAATACCAATTTCAGGGCCTGCCAGCAAGGCCACTCGAGGATTTGTGAGCAGGACAAACTGGTTTCCCCCGAGATCCGGCCCTTGCTGTGCCAGAGCGGTATTAACCGGAAAAAAACTGACACCGCTTTTGTCGGAAACCGACATGATGAGATTCTGCAGGTTATCTGTGTTTTCATGGTTTCGCAGCAACAGTGAACCGCGATTGAACTTTTGACCATTTATTGTAAATGGTTCCTTCGCGACCCTGACGGAGGCTTCACTTTCAAGCAGGTTTACCAGAGCCTTTACGACGGCATCATCATCATAGTTGCAAAGATATCCGTAACCGGCTGAACCAGTATTGGAAGGACTGCTCTTCTTTGGGATGTAATCCATCTGCCGAACTGCCACAGTCGGATGACTTGCAGTCCAATATGATTCCAGCCCATAAGCCATAGGCAGTGACCAGGAACTGACCTCATACATACGAGTTTCCTTTTCCCGCAGGAGCTCTTCGCGTTCCTCTCGTAAAAATTCAGAAGACATGTGAGGGTCAAACTCAAGAATTGCCTCAATCAGAGAACGAAGTGGCTGATCCAATCGGATAATGGCGGTGCCCTTTGGAAGGGTTTTCCTCAAAGGATTGTCCTGCAAATATCCATAAAGATCCTTTACATTGAATTCCTGTTCGGAGATTTCCACCGTAATGTTCTGATACTGAAGATTTTGAATAAAACGATTGAAACGACTGATGTTTTCACCGGGGACAATATAGAAGGCGGCCGGTTGACCAGATTTTCCGAGGAGTGCATTTTTACGATTCTTATAATAATCCTCCAGCAATTTCTGGCGGTTTTCTGCCAGGGTCTTCAGATTTACCAGGGAGCTGACAAACTGGTGGTGGACGGACTCACGATAGGATAAAATGGTTCCGTCATGTCTCTTTACACTGAATCCGTCGGTACCAGCCTGTTCGTAAAGTATACCCACGGAACCAATCAGCAGCGGCCAGGAACTTCCATAACCAGGATACCACTCATCCAGCCATTCCCGGGTATAATAACTCCAGCCGTACTGATCCAGGGCACTGGCCTGATCTACGGCAAATTTATGTGCCCAATCTAGCAGATTTGTGCTGATCCGGGGATTAATCGGCTCCCGCGCCGGTGAAAAGAGGTAGGTATCTAGCGCTCCCATTTCATGAGCGTCTACAATCAACTGGGGATTCCACTCCATGATCGCCCGAACCCGCGCACGGCTCTCCGGATTCACCAGTAGAATCCAATCCCGGTTGAGATCGAAAAGATAATGATTTCCCCGTCCCCAGGGCCAGTCACCGGTGTGATGAATACTCTGCACGTCGGTATTCACAACTGCACCGCTCCATTGCTGCATTTGTGATAAAAATCGTTCGCGTCCGTCGGGATTTTCCATGGGATGAATGCAGATTACCAATTCACGGCGGAGCCTGCTGGTAAGAGAATCTTCTCCGGCAACCAGCTGGTAAGCCAACTGAATAGCGGCATCGGGACCGGATAATTCATCTCCATGAATTCCGTACATCATCCAGGCAATGGCAGGTGTTTTTGAAATTATAGCTGAAACCGAA
>JAFGSO010000400.1 GCA_016934605.1 Calditrichota bacterium
TTAAAATCACGGAACAATAAAAATTTAAACATACCTTATCCCGAAGTAGCGGAAGCCATTTCAGAATTAAAACCGGACAATTTTATCATCGACGGAGAAATTGTGGCATTTGAAGGAGACAAAACAAGTTTTTCCCGTCTGCAGGGACGCATGCAGCTGGAAGATGAGGAGGAAGCCCGGGCATCCGGTGTGGCAGTTTATTACTACATTTTTGATATCCTGCACCTGGGTGACTATGATCTGACCAAACTGCCGCTTCGCGCCAGAAAAAGTATTCTCAAGAAGGCCGTTTCTTACAATGATCCGCTGCGATTCACTACCCACCGTAATGAAAAAGGAGAAAAATTTTATCATGAAGCATGCCGTAAAGGCTGGGAGGGATTGATTGCCAAGGATGCCCACAGTACTTATGTCCATAGCCGATCGGGTAAGTGGCTGAAATTTAAATGTGTCAACCAGCAGGAGTTTGTGATAGGTGGCTACACGGAACCGCAGGGAGAGCGACTCGGTTTCGGGGCATTGCTGATTGGTTATTATGATGATGATCAGAATTTCAGGTATGCCGGTAAAGTAGGCACGGGATTTGATGATGAGACTCTCAAAAAACTGAAAGGTAAAATGGAAAATCGTGAAAGAAAAACATGCCCCTTCCAGAACGAACAAGAAATATCCCGGGAGGAAACTCACTGGGTGACCCCTGCGCTGGTGGCTGAAATCGGTTTTACCGAATGGACCGAAGACAACAAACTCAGGCATCCCCGCTATCTGGGTTTACGGAGGGATAAAGACCCGGAGGATGTTCACAGTGAACAGTAATATTTAGAAATTTCCCAAAATCAAAGCAAAAGCATGAATAATAAAAGTTTATTGTAAAAGATAAAGTGATCGAACCATGGGTTCAGAAAAAGAGAAAATAAAGGTCGGAAGACGAAAAATCAAGGTGTCTAATACAGATAAGATTTTTTATCCGGATGTAAATTTAACCAAAGGTGATATTATCCGCTACTACCGGGATATTTCAAACTACATTTTGCCTTATTTCAAGGACCGGCCGTTGAGTATGCACCGTTTTCCGGATGGAATTGAGGGGAAAAAGTTCTTTCAGAAGCAAGTTCCTGATTATTTTCCGGAATGGATCGAACGGAGACGTGTTGAGAAGAAAGAAGACGGGTCTGTGGAACATGTATTGTGCCAGAATGAAGCAATTTTGGTTTATTTGGTCGATCAGGCAAGCCTGGTAATGCACGTCTGGTTGAGCACTATTGATAAACCGGAGTATCCGGATCGTTTAGTATTCGATCTCGATCCCTCCGGAGACGATTTCGATTCAGTCCGGTTTGCCGCCAGAAAGTTATACGATTTCCTGACTGAGAAGCTGGAGATCACTCCTTTTGTTAAAACAACCGGTTCCAGCGGTGTTCATGTGGTGATTGCTCTCGATAAATCGCAAAAATTTGATCCGGTGAGGAAGTTCGCCGGTCAGATCACAGAAATAATAGCAAGAGAGAATACAGACAAAATAACTACTGAAATCTCCAAAGAAAAAAGAGGAAAACGGGTATTTCTGGACATTGCACGAAACGCATATGCGCAGACAGCTGTGGCAGCATATTCGCTGAGGGCTAAACCGGGTGCACCGGTAGCAACTCCAATTCACTGGGAAGAATTATGGGATAGAAAAATGTCTTCCCGGAAATATACGGCAACAAATATTATGAAAAGATTGGATAAGATTAATGATCCCTGGAAAGACATTAACCGGCATGCCATTTCAGTAAAAAAGGCTCAACAAAGGCTGGAAAAATTAATGAATCAGGAATATGAAAAGGTAAAGGATTAAGAGGAGGAGGAAATGACGTATTTTTTCAAGCAAGATAAAAAATCATCAGGACATTTGTATTTATTTTATCTTCTGACGATAAGCGCATTTATAATGCTTCTAATGGGATTCGTTCCAGT
The DNA here is from genome assembly GCA_016934605.1 of Calditrichota bacterium. Taxonomy (GTDB): domain Bacteria; phylum Calditrichota; class Calditrichia; order RBG-13-44-9; family RBG-13-44-9; genus RQOF01. Next base: position 1,960 of record JAFGSO010000400.1, read on the forward strand.
GACCGCCCAGGAGAATCAGCAGATAGACGATCAGAAAATAATCTGGGCGATTCAGGATGCACTGGCAAGAGAGGATGCTGTTTCGGCTTTCCTGATTGATGTTTCTTGTACAGACGGAATTGTAACTCTTTCCGGAACAACAGATAATATGTTGTCCAGGGACAAGGCAACAGAGGTGGCAGCTTCAATAAAAGGTGTGAAGTCGGTTATTAATAATATTACTATTACTCCGTTGGTACGAAGTGATCAGGAAATTAAATACGATGTCGAACAGGCGCTGCTGCAGGATGCCGCTACTGAATTATATGAAGTGGATGTTTCAGTAGATAACAAAATTGTGCGGTTAAAAGGCACGGTACAGTCCTGGCAGGAGAAACAGCTTGTCGGACAAGTTGCTAAAAGTGTACGAGGCGTGAAGGGTATTGTTAACGAGATTGATATCCGTTATCCGGAAAAACGAACCGATCTGGAAATAGAAGAGGAGGTCAGAAAACGTCTCGCTTCAGATGTCTGGGTGGATGAATTATTGGTTGATGTGACAGTTCAGGATGGAAATGTATTTCTGACCGGAACGGTTGGGAGTGCCAGAGAACGGCAGTGGGCTGTTGCAGATGCCTGGGTTGTTGGAGTAAAAAATGTGGATGCGTCTGGTCTGGAAGTGCAGTGGTGGGCGAAAGATGACATGAAGAAAGACCGGCAATTCCCGCTACTGTCAGATCAGGAAATTGAAAATGCCATATTGGATGCCTTGGTCTACGATCCCAGAGTTTCTGCATTTAACGTTCAGGCCAGAGTAGAAAATGGTGTGGCGACATTATATGGCACTGTTGACAATATAAAAGCCAAAATTTCCGCAGCAGAGGATGCCAGTAATACGCGTGGTGTCATTCGGGTTAAAAACCGGATCCGTGTCCGTCCGGAAACCAAGGTGGAATCGGAAAATCTGGAGCAGAAAGTTAGAGAAACGCTTATACGGGATCCCTATATCGATTTGTATGATATAGCAGTGACGGTTTTTAACGGCCGGATTTTTCTGGATGGAGAGGTGAACAGCATCTTCGAACGTCAGCATGCCGAGGACGTTGTCTGGAGGATAGAGGGTGTTGTGAATGTCGTTAATAATATCGATTATGTACCGCTGACCATGACCAAGAGTGACTGGGAGCTAAAGCAGGATGTTAAGGATCAGCTCTTCTGGGATCCTTACGTCGACCGCAGCGAGGTATTTATGCAGGTTGAGGACGGGGAGGTTATCCTGACCGGTGAAGTGGATACCTGGAGGGAACGGGTACACGCAGAAGATGCTGCTTACAATGCCGGAGCGGTTGATGTTATCAATAAGATCGAAGTGAAGGGTTTCCCAAATTTTAAGCTGGACAATCTGGACACGATTCGTTAGTTATTAAAGAGTTAAAAATGATGATATAATAAATCATACAAAAATATGAATCCTTAAAAGAGAAAGACAGGAGGAATGAAAATGGCTGATCAGAATGCTTATAAGAGACGAATAGAAGCTGAATTGAAGGAGTGGCGTGCCAAGATGGATCAGATTCAGGCACAGATTGAAAAGAAAGCGGCCGATGCCGAGATCAGAACGGAAATCGATCAGTTGCGTAACAAGCTGAAGGAACTGGAGAACAAATATGAATCCCTGCAAAATAAAGGGGATGAGGCATGGAAGACTTTTAAAGTATCGCTGGACAGTGCTGCAAATGAGTTTCAGTCAGGCCTGATGAAAGCAGTGGATAAGCTGAAAAAATAAAAAGACCATCACACAGAACAGGGATTTGAAATCGAAACAAGAACAAGCACTGGAGGAACAGGGGTGATTCCGGGATGGATTCTATAAAGGTGATGAGTTATAATATCCATTCCGGTATCGGGAGGGATGGAGTTTACAATCTGGAGAGAATTCGTGATGTGATCGCCCGTGAAAATCCGGATATTATCGCATTGCAGGAAGTTGATATAGGTCTGAAAAAGAGCCATTTTGACGATCAGCCCATGCGTCTCTCAGATGAGCTAAAATTATATTCCTATTTTTGTCTGACCCGGGTTACCGAAAAAGGAACCTACGGAATACTGACCCTCTGCCGGTTTCCGATTATCGAA
>JAFGSO010000401.1 GCA_016934605.1 Calditrichota bacterium
GAACTGGTAGAACTATACAGTTATCTATATATCGGTTATCTATTGCTGGATGAAGCCGAGAAAGATCCCCGCAAAATTTTTATCGCCAACCGGTATATTGTGAGTGCTGTGGGAAAGTCGAAAACCAATGCGGATTCGATAAAAAATGACCAATTTTCTGACCTGCTTCATGCGGATGAAATATTAAGATAAAATTCCTTTATTCATCAGATATTCATTTTAAGATCTGGAATCAGATGGAATAAACCCGGGATAAACATGACTTTGGATAATATTATAAATTACGGAATAATAGGATTTGGAAGATATGCGCATCGACGTTTACAGCCTGCTTTTCAGAAAACAAAATACTCCCGACTGGCAGGTCTCAGTCGGCGGAATATCCGGAGCGCAGAAACCACCGCCGGTCAGTATGATGTTCCCATATTTACCGATAAAGTTAAAGAATTGGTATCTCATCCGGATATTCATGCTGTAATTGTGGCATCACCGCCGGCTTTGCATAGAGAACATGTGCTGCTGGCTGCCAAACATAAAAAACATGTACTGGTCGAAAAACCAATTGCCTCCCATGCCGGAGAAGTTCAGGAAATGATTGATGCCTGTGCAAAGGCCGGGGTGAAACTGATGGCAGGATTTGTGATGCGCTTTATTGATGCGATTCGCCAGAGCAGGGAAATGGTTCAATCGGGTAAGCTGGGGAAAATCCGGTACGCCTCCGGGCACTTCGGTCTGGATGTATCCACTTTCCCAAGAGCGTGGCTGAGCGACCCGATCATTTCCACCGGCGGTCCGGTTGCCGATCTCGGTTCACATCTCCTGGACCTTCTGGATTATGTCCTGGAAAAGCCGGTTGTGTCGATTCAGTCTATTGTAAAGCCACCATACAGTCAGAAATCAATTGAAAGAGATGCCGCCATTTTAATGGAATGGGAGGAAAATATTCTGGGTACCCTCCATTTTTCTTTCGATGTAATACGTGAAAGCGGCTTGATATTTCATGGTGCTAAAGGTAAATTAACTCTGACCGATTTCAATCAGCCGGAAACGATGATCGAGATCGTATGGTTGTCGGAAAAGGGAAGAAAGACGATACGTATTTTCAATCAGAATCAATATACCAGGATGATTGACCATTTTTCAGAGGCGATTCTTTTCGATAAACCGATTCTGACGCCGGGAGAAACAGGCCTGAAAAATCAAATGCTCATTGATCGGATCTACGGCAGGTGATGTAAAATAATTCAAATTCAATGTCTTTATGCAATCACGAAATATGACAAAAATTTTATGATTGAGTTATTAAGATAAATATTCGGAAGGGGTAATATTATGACATCAACAAAAACGAAATATAAATATGCACTGATTCTGGGTAGTTCGAGCGGATTCGGTGCCGCCACGGCGATACGCCTGTCCAGGGAAGGTTATAAAATATTTGGCGTGCATCTGGACAGGAAGCAAACCATGTACCGTGTTGAAGAGATAATCAATGAGATCAAAAAGAATGGCTCGAATCCCGAATTTTTCAATATAAACGCGGCTGCATCCGATAAAAGGAAAGAAGTAATTGAGCAAATCCGTCAGTCCATCCCGGATGAGGGATATCTCTCTGTATTTCTTCACAGTCTTGCCTTTGGCACACTTAAACCATTTATAGCTGATCTGCCCGAAGAGGCTATCAGCCAGGGAAATATGGATATGACGCTGGACGTTATGGCACACAGTCTGGTTTACTGGGTTCAGGATCTTTACTGGGCGAAACTTCTCGGTTTTGGTTCACGGATTTTTGCCATGACCAGTTACGGAAGCACTCACGTCGTCCCGTATTACGGTGCAGTCTCTGCAGCCAAAGCTGCACTGGAATCGCATATCAGGCAACTTGCCATGGAACTGGCTCCCATCGGGGCCACTGCCAATGCAATCCGGGGCGGTGTGACCAATACACCCGCACTTCAGAAAATACCCGGACATGAAAAAATGGTTCATGCGGCGGTTGAGAGAAATCCCGGGCGGCGTTTAACGACTCCTGAGGATGTAGCCAATGCTATTGCCGCATTTACCGGTGAGGATTGTCAATGGATGAATGGCAATGTAATAGGCGTCGATAACGCAGAATCAGTGGTGGATTACATCAAATGAGCAGTAAACCGGATAAATCATCGCTGGACATAAAACCTTCGGAAGTGTCACATCCCCGTGTTCTGATTGATCTGGACGGTGTAATAAGAGATTTTATCGGAAGTCTGATCCGGGTGTATAACAGAATCCACCCACATCATGATGTTTTACCAGTGAACTCCAGAAAACTGGAAGAATTTTTCCCGATAGGACATAAAATATATGAATTTATGGAACCGGGTTACATTGAAGAAATTATGGAAGAGGCAGATGTCTATCCCGGAGCTCTGGAAGCCCTGAATCGCTGGAAAAATGATTTCGATCTGGTTGTGGTAACCGCTCAGCCGGACATCAGTAAGGCATCCACCTATATCTGGATTGGAAAGAACCGTATACCGGCCAATGAAGTGCATATCACATATTATAAATCGAAAATAGATGGAATTGCACTCTTGGATGATTTTACCGATAATCTTCGGGAATTTGCGGACACCGGCAGACTGGCGGTCTGTCTGGATCAGCCCTGGAATCAGCACTGGAAGGGCCCACGGGTAAAGACTGTGGATGAATTTTTCCGCCTGGTTCAAGCAAGAATATATCAGAATGAAGTTCAAGTAAGAAATGAACCTGGAAAAGCATGAAAAGCTTATATTTCCTGAAATACTGGTTCGTCAGAATTCATTCTGATTTACTATTCTCGGTAGATTTATTATCAAAATCAATTTTGATAATCGATATATAGATGTTTTGAATCAAAATCGAAATATTACTTATTTTTTTTGTCGAAAGTTCCATGATTCAGTAAATCCCGGAGTCTTATGAAACCGATTTATCTGGACTATAATGCAACCACACCTATAGATCCCGCTGTTATTGAGGCCATGCAGCCCTTTATTCATCAAATCTTCGGAAATCCCTCCAGCAGTCATATTTTCGGAACAGAAGCCAGAAAAGCTGTCGAAAATGCCCGGCAACTGGTGGCCCGACTTCTGGAATGCCATATTGAAGAAGTCATTTTTACCAGCGGCGGATCCGAATCGAATAACCATGCAATAAAAGGTATTGCTTATGCCAACAGGGACCGCGGAAATCATATTATTACCTCTCAGATAGAACATCCGGCTGTAACTGAAGTATGTCACTTTCTGGAAAAACAGGGATTCCAAATTACCTGGTTGCCGGTGGATGAATACGGATTGGTTGATCCGGAAGCGGTTGAAGCAGCGATAACACCAGCTACCATTCTGGTAACGATAATGCATGCCAACAATGAAGTCGGAACTATTCAACCGATCGGTGAAATTGCCAGAATAGCCCGACAACATGGCGTTCTGATTCACACCGATGCCGCGCAGTCAATTGGCAAAATTCCCGCTTCGGTGAAAGACCTGGATGTGGATGCTCTGTCTATGGCCGGTCACAAACTGTATGCACCGAAAGGCATCGGTGCACTTTATGTCCGCAGCGGATTGAAAATCGAAAAATTCATTCATGGCGCAGATCATGAAATGAATAAACGTGCCGGAACGGAAAATGTACTGGAAATTGTGGGATTGGGAAAGGCCTGTGAACTGGTTTCAAATCATTTAGCGGAATACAGCAAAATCATGAAATTAACCAGAGATCAGCTGGAAGATTATTTAGAAAAGTCGTTTCCGGAGATTCGAGTAAATGGTCATCTTGAGAAAAGGTTACCGAATACCCTCAGCCTCAGTTTTCCGGGTCTGGAGGCTAACACCATTCTGGCTGAACTGGAAACAGTTGCAGCTTCGGCCGGAGCAGCCTGTCACAGCGACCAGATTGATGTATCACATGTTCTGGAAGCGATGGGTGTACCAATTGAGTACGCCATGGGAACCATTCGTTTTTCCACCGGCCGATTTACTTCCAGGCAGGACATCGAAAAAGCCGCCGAAGAAATAGAATCGGTTGTCCGAAGACTGCGACCTGAATCACCCAAACAGAGAATAGTTGTGCAGACCGGCACCGTGAAGTTAACCCGGTATACCCATGGCCTGGGTTGTGCCTGCAAACTTCGTCCGCAGCTTCTGGAAGAAGTATTGAAAAAGATCCCGGCACCGCTGGATTCCCATATTCTGGTCGGTCCGCAGACATCAGATGACGCATCGGTTTACCAGATTGACGAGAATACGGCCATCGTACAAACGGTCGATTTTTTCACACCCGTTGTGGACGATCCATATCAGTTTGGCGCAATTGCAGCAGCTAATTCTCTCAGCGATATCTATGCGATGGGTGCTCAACCGTTATTTGCCCTGAATATTGTCGGATTTCCGAGCAACAGATTACCTCTCACAGTCCTGCAGGAAATACTGTCCGGCGCGCTGGATAAAGCCACTGAAGCTGGAATATCCATAATTGGTGGCCATACTGTGGATGATACGGAACCCAAGTTCGGTCTGGCAGTAACCGGTCTGTTGCATCCCCAAAAAATCTTCCGGAATAACACGGTAAAGGTTGGTGATAAATTGATTCTCACCAAGCCGCTGGGAACAGGAATTCTCTCAACTGCTCTGAAGAGAGGACTGCTGAATGACAACTCCAGCCATCTGCTGATTAAAACCATGGCTACCCTGAACAAAACTGCAGCGGAAGCGATGAAACAATTCCCGGTTAACGCATGCACCGATATCACTGGCTTTGGTCTGATGGGGCATCTCCTTGAAATGGTGAAGGATTCATCGCTGTCCGCCAGAATCTACCAACGGGAAATTAATTTTCTACCGGATGTTGCTTCACTGGCGGCAGCAGGTGTCATACCAGGTGGCAGCCGGGATAATTTTGATTTTTGTTCCCCGCATGTGAGGTATCCGGACAATATGCCGGAAAACCGTAAACTGATGCTGAACGATGCTCAAACTTCAGGCGGATTACTGATTTCGGTTTCGGAATTATCGGCAGAAGAGTTGCTCAGCAGGCTTCATGATGACGGAATAGGTGACGCTGCCCTTATCGGCGAAATTGTTGAGCGTGGCGATGCGGTAATTGAGATTGTATAATGCTGAAATAAGCGATGCCCGCGCTAAGGGAATGGTGCTGTATCAAAAGTCCTATTATATGAAAAAAATACATATTTACGTATATTTAGAATTCAAAGAATCTCTCCTTCTTCGCACCCTCTTCTGATAAGATATGGGGGTTAAGGGTAAAATAATTAATTTAGTTTTGAATAACAAATTACATATTTATACACACATTTTGACTTTTGATACAACCCCATTCCAAATTATTTAAAAAGTTTTCAGAAATGTTACCCCCGTCAACATCTCCTTCACTAAAATATTGAAAATTAAAATTAAGTTTAGTAATATAAAGCAGTAACCAAAATTATTTCCGAGGAACCCATGATAAAATCAATTCTTTTGGCAGTCGATGGTTCGGCCTATACCGATTCCGTGCTTAAATATGGTATCTCACTCTCGAAAAAATTCGATGCCATGCTGCGAGTCCTCACCGTGATTGATATACGCATATTTGAGTGGGCGGTAGCTATTGGCGTTGAAGGCTTTGCACCAATTATTCCCTCGTCAGGCTATCAGGAGGAATCACAGAAAATTCTGGAGCAGAAAGCCGATGAAGTCCTGAAGAAGACTGAAAAGATATTACAGAAAGAAGATGTTCATTTTGTACTGGAAAAAGAGAGCGGAAATCCGGTGGATGTGATATGTGATAAAGCACGGTTGTCTGATCTTCTGGTAATGGGTGCACGGGGTGAATTTGCAAAATGGAGTGACAAAATGCTGGGTGCAACGGTGGAAGCGCTGACACGACTCTGCATAAAACCGGTGCTCGTTTCTCCCAGAGATTATATGGACATGAAAAAAATGCTGATTGCCTACGATGGCAGTGAAAACGCCAGTAAGGCACTCACCCTGGCGGCCTTTTTTGCATCCAAACTGAGCCTATCATTACTGCTTCTGAATGTAAATGAATCTGAAGAGTCAGGAAAAAACACTCTGAAAGAAGCACGGGAGTATCTCGCTCCCTATAATTTCAAGCAGGTGGAAGAACGGATTATTAAGGGAGAACCGTCGGAAAAAATTATTGAAGTGGCAGAAGAATCCGGTTCAGATCTCCTGGTGATGGGATCCTATGGGCATTCACGCATCAGAGAGGCTATTCTGGGAAGCACCACTGTACAAACAATGCGAAAAGCCAGGATACCTGTCCTAATCGGCCGTTAATGTAGCTAAGTAATATATATGATTGAAGACTGATGGAAAATCGACTATAATATCAAAAATTGACCGGAGGTCATTCATGGCTAATTTTGTACAGACTCTTAACAGACATATTATTGAGCAGGAGCGTCTGCACCCTAAAGCGACAGGCGCATTCACTGCGCTGTTGACAGATATTGCACTGGCGGGAAAAATAATTTCTTATCATGTGAATAAAGCAGGCCTGGTGGATATCCTTGGGAAATCTGGCGGCGTGAATATTTACGGGGAGAAACAGGAAAAACTCGATGTGTTCGCAAACCGTGCTATGGTGAGAGCTTTAGTCCATGGCGGACAGTTATGTGCTATGGCATCGGAGGAAGCCGATGGTATTATTCCCATTCCATCCGATTATCCCATCGGCAGATATATCTGCTGTTTCGATCCTCTGGACGGCTCATCGAATATCGAGGCCAATGTTAGTATCGGTACTATTTTTTCCATCTTTAAAAGGGTAACTCCCGACGGAAAACCCGGAACTGATGCAGACATCTTACAACCCGGGAGAAATCAGGTTGCCGCCGGTTATGTCATTTACGGATCCAGTACCATGATGGTATATACCACAGGCAGCGGAGTTTACGGATTTACCCTCGATCCCAGCTATGGTGAATTTATACTTTCCCATGAAAATTTGAAAATTCCAAAGAAAGGAAAGACCTACAGCATCAACGAAAGTTACATCGATTACTGGGATGAAGGAGTGGTCAATTATGTGAGATGGGCAAAAAAGGCAGTACCGGAGGATGGGAGACCTTTAAATTCTCGTTATATCGGATCTCTGGTGGCAGATTTTCACAGAAATCTACTCTATGGAGGGATATTCCTTTATCCGGGTGATAATAAATCTCCCTCACGCAAGCAAGGAAAATTGCGTCTTATGTATGAGGCAAATCCGCTGGCATTTGTGGTGGAACAGGCAGGAGGCCGTGCCTCGGATGGATACCGGCCAATAATGGATATCAAACCAACCGATGTTCATCAACAGGTTCCGCTGATCATCGGCAGCGAAGAAGATGTTAATATTGCAGAAGATTTTATTCAGGGAAAACGGAAAGAATAATTGGTTTGATAATATAGACTGGTTGAAAATGAAGCGATCGTCATGAAAATTTATGTTTATCACGTAATTAATAGATTTTTTGCTGATTCATTCAAAATGAACCATTTGTGCAGTTAGATTGATTTTTAATTGTATCAATAATTAAATTTACCGGAAAGAATTCCGAATATCTTAAAAGAAACTATAAATTCCCGGATGAATATGGCATCGGGCAGGCACATTCTGGTCATAGAAGATGATTACGATTTGCTCTTTCTGATTAAAAAACTTCTCGAAATGAAGGGTTTTAAAGTTATTACAGCCATTACCGGCAAGGAAGGTAAGAAAAAGTTCCGCAAACATTCCAGAGAACTTTTCTCGGTTATTCTGGATCTGTCCCTTCCCGATCTTGACGGAAAAAAAATCTGTGGAGAGTTCAGAAAAAAACAACCCGATCTACCGATTATCATCACCACCGGTTCAGAAGACCAGAAACAGAAACAGGAATTGGATAATATCGGGATACAGGCATTTCTGAAGAAACCGTTCGATCTCCATGAACTGGTGGATTGTATCTCATCCTTCAATTAATCATACCTATCTGATTTGATTTTATTTTAAAATTTATTATTTTAGGAAGAACTCAAAATTGAGGAGGATATTCTATGACCACCATTTTAGATGATCTGGTCGATATTGAAAAAAAATGTGCCAGGGCTTTTAACCAGAATGATATTGATACCATTCTGAATTATTTTTCCGATGATATTTCCGGGTTTTCATCCACGGAACACGATCGCTTTACTGATAAAAAGGAACTTCGAAAAACCTTTGAATACTATCTCTCTGAAGCGGATGAAGTGACTTATGACATCATGGAACCGGCAGTTGTTCAATACGGAGACACAGCCGTGTTAAGTTTTTACTGGCGGGTGACTATCAAAACCGGTAACAGAAGAATCGAAATTCCGGGCCGCGGAACACACGTTTACCATAAGATAAACGATACCTGGAAAATCATCCACGAACATTTCTCACGGGCACATTGAAAAACGGTTGAATAAGCAGGAATTTAACAAGACGGTGACGTGAACCAGACTCCAGACTCATTTAAAAAAATATTGATTCTTCAGACAGCCTTTATCGGTGATGTAATTCTAACCACCCCCCTGCTTCGGGTATGCGCCGAAAAATTCCCGACGGCCCAGATTCATTTTATAACCATCCCGGCATCACGGAATACGGTTGAGACTCTGCCGTATATTTATAAATTATGGATTTATGATAAACGGGGAAAAGATGCCGGTCTGGCCAATCTGATCAGATTCTCCCGAAAACTGAAAAAGGAAAAATTCGATCTCGCACTGATACCTCATCGTTCGCTCAGAAGTGCCCTGCTGGTCTATTTTGCCAGGATTTCCCGCCGGATCGGTTTCGACACCAGCAGTGGATCTTTTCTGTTTTCGGATAAGGTTAAATATTCGGGTGAAGGACATGAGATCAATCGTAACCTGAAATTGTTTGAACCACTGAATATCGAAATAAATGAAAAGCAATTTCCAGAAATTCACCCCGATGAAACGGATAGAAAAATTATCTCGGACTGGCTGCAGCAAAATGGATTAGGAACACTAAAACCACTGGTTTGCATGGCTCCCGGATCAATCTGGTTCACCAAGCGATGGATTCCGGAATACTGGGCAACGCTGTCTGAACGGCTGACCCAACAGGGATACTCCGTCGTATTTGTAGGCTCCTCAGTCGATCACCCGTTGATACAAAATATCATCGAAATGATAAATTCTCCAGTATACAACGCCTCCGGACTTTTCACCGTCCGCCAGTCTGCAGAATTGATCAGACGTTCCATACTGCTGATATCAAACGACAGTGCACCTACCCACATCGGTGTGTCAGTAAAAACTCCCGTTCTGACGATCTTCGGATCCACGGTACCAACGTTCGGATTCTATCCCTGCGGAGAAAACGATCGGGTAGCAGAAATAGAGAATCTGCCCTGCAGGCCTTGTACAGACCATGGACGGGAAAAATGTCCTTTGAAACATTTTAAGTGTATGAAGGATCTGTATCCGGATCACGTTTTTGAAATCGCCGAGGAAATGATTCATGAACATCATTAAAGTGGATCAGCTGCAACCCGATCACTCCAGCGTTATAGCGGCAGCGGATTTACTGTTGCAAGGTATGCCAATACTTCATCCCACCGAAACGGTTTATGGCCTGGCAGGACTTTACAATAATATGTATGCTATCCGGCGTCTAAATGAATTAAAATCGAGAACTCCGGGACAGCCTTATTCAATTATGGTAAACAAGGTGGAAGAGATGCTGGACATGAGCGGCGTTCAATCCATCTGGTTGAAAAAGGTTCTGAATAGAATATTTCCGGGTGCGCTGACCATTCTGATACCCCGAAAAAAAAAGCTGGATCTCCCGTACTGGAACCAGTTTAAAAAAATTGGTTTCCGTTTGCCGGATCATCCGCTGTGTAATCAACTTCTCCAGGAGGTTGGTACTCCAATCATTACCACCAGTGCAAACCGTTCCGGGGACCGACCGGCTGTCTCTGTGAACGATTTACCTCCCGAATTTCTCGAAAAAATACCACTTATTCTGGACGGCGGTCCGACAATCAGCAGAAAGCCTTCTACCATTATCGAAATGAATGATGATTTTTTTTCGTTTCATTTGATTCGTGAGGGGGCGATTCCCTGGCAGGTTCTTGAAAAAATGATTGCAGATAGCTAATATTCTGTTAAATTGGGACTTTTCAGGAATGAACCGGAATCCTATGTTTACTGTATTGCTTGTCTGTACCGCCAACGTATGCCGTAGTCCCATGGCAGAAGTCATTCTTCGTCGTTTAGTCACAGAGCGTGGACTTCAAGACATTATTGAAGTCAAATCCGCCGGAATCTATGCCATGGATGGCCAAAAATCATCTGATCTGACCGTAAAAGTTGCTGCTGAAAACGGATTGGATCTGGAGGGGCATCGCTCGCAGAGTATCACTCCCCGGATGATTCATCAAAGTGATCTGATTCTGGTGATGACCCCCAATCATCGAAACGACCTCCTGCAGTTTTTTCCGAAACAGACCGGCAAGATTTATACACTCAAAGAATTTGAGCGGAAAAAGATACCTGCAAAAGCAGCTGTTGATGATCCGATTGGCATGCCGCTTAATTTTTACCGTCAGATATTCAACGAAATCCAGTCTGAACTAAAGCGTATTTTCCCGAAGATCGAGAAACTGGCAAAGAAACGGGTAACAAATAATTCTTCGGGGAAAATGAGTGAAACTTGAAGCTTTAGCTTTATAAATAGATCCCGGATATGATACTTTTTGGAAAAATAGCAAAATATGCGGGTGCGGTGCTGGCCTTGTTTGGCACAGCCGGATATGGCAGAGTTTTATCCTCACAATTCTTCCGCCTGCTTGAAAATCCTGGTCCTCTTTTTGTTTTTGCTTCTGGAATTATGGCTTTTACACTTCTGTGGGTATTTTTTCTGGCCAGAAGGGGCAGTTTCTGGAGTACGCTTGAACATGAATTAACCCATGCTCTTTTTGCCATACTGTTTTTTAAAAAAATAAATTCTATCTCGGCTACACGAAAGAAAGGTGGGGTGATTGCAATTGAAGGTGGAAATGCCATCATTGCTCTCTCTCCCTACTTTTTCCCGCTGGCAGCAACGATTGTACTCCTGATCAAGTTTGTTCTCCCGGCATCGTATCAGATCTATGCTGTTTTTTTTCTGGGATTCACTTATCAATTTCATGTTATTAGCCTTATACGCGAATTTCATCTTGGTCAGTCCGATCTTCATCTGGCAGGTCCGGTATTTTCAATTATTTTTATCTTTTTCACCAATATTTTATTTCTGGGATTAATTCTGACAGTTTTGAGTGGTGACTGGAAGGATGCTATTGCATATTTGTGGAATGGTTTTATGTTGAGTTTAAATTATCTGCAGGATGCTTGGACTCTTGTTTTCGACACCGTTGGAATATATTTTGTCAAGCTAATATGATTGTTTTTATGGGAGGTTGTTGTATCGGCAACCGATAAACCGGTTTTTAGAATGGCGCTATATGAGTTTTGGAGACCATTCTAGAATCA
>JAFGSO010000402.1 GCA_016934605.1 Calditrichota bacterium
AGACGTACCGCAAAGTCGATAACATTATCCGCCACCGGAATTTTTCTTATAGTATCCTGGAAAGTCAGGATTTCTTCAGCATTCATTACCTTTTCCAGCTGTGGGACATAATCGCTGGTAGTGGATTTCACGATGGAAATTTCTTCCTGAAAATCAGGATATCCAATCCATAGGTTGAACATAAATCTGTCCAACTGAGCTTCAGGAAGGGGATAGGTTCCTTCCTGCTCGATGGGATTTTGCGTGGCGAGAACAAAGAACGGTTCTTTCAGCACAAAAGTTTCTCCGGCTGCGGTTACCATATGCTCCTGCATGGCCTCAAGCAGAGCAGCCTGAGTCTTTGGCGGAGTCCGGTTGATCTCGTCTGCCAGAACAATATTGGCAAAGACCGGTCCCTTGGCAAAACGGAAAGCCTTCCGACCGGTGCTCATATCTTCCTCAAGGATCTCGGTACCGGTAATATCAGAGGGCATCAGATCGGGTGTAAACTGAATCCGGCTGAATTTCAGGTCAAGCACACGGGCAAGAGTACTGATGAGCAGCGTTTTAGCCAGTCCCGGGACTCCAATTATCAGGCAGTGACCCCTTGAAAAAAGAGAAATTAGCAGTTGGTCAATAATTTCCTGCTGCCCGATTATCACTTTGCGAATTTCTTTTTCAATTTTTAAATTCGCATCATGTAATTTTTCCAGACTTTCTGCATCATTCATTTTTTTATTCTTGGCTGCCATCTTTTATCCCATATTTTGAAAAATGATAATAAACAATATCGTGGTGATATACAAATTGTTTTTCTTTTCCCGCCTTTGAGAGGTAATTGATTGATAAGCAAAGACACAAAATTATCAAAATTTCTGATCGGAGTAGGTCTGGGGCAACTTACATGGAGGAAGGAAATATAAAATTATTCCGGTAAGTGGTAAACCATTTTCCTTCCCAGAAAATCGTGATATAGTTGCCATGAACGGGCCCGACTCGTACCGGTTTTCGGGAAGTCGAGATCGTTCGCACATATTTTGGTATTTCGTCGGGGAAATTTATGGATAAATCATATAGTTTCAATGAATCAGTATTGCTGGAAAGCAGAACTGGCGTATTATCCGGATAACGTGCATCAAAAGTGAAATTTTCACGGATTATATCCCCCTTCCTGTTATAAAAAAATTTTTTTGTCGAATAAGAAGAGGCACTCACAACCGGATTTCCCTTTCTATCATAGGGGGTGAATTTACGGAAGCGTGTACTCATGAGAAAATAAATCTGATCATTTTCTATAATAAACGTTTCCCTGCCTCCCCATTCTTCACCGAAAGATTTTCCTGAGAACTCCACGTTTATTGTATCAGAATTGTATTCCTCTACAAATTGTGCTCCGCAGAACAGACATCCCCCAATGCACTCCGGATAGATGGCTATTAATTCGAATCCTTTTTCGAATTCTTTCCACAAAAGTATATCATTTTTAAAGACTCCATACACAAAGCTCCCCTCGTCATGCAACATGGCAATCGAAATGATATAATTTCCTTTTACATAGGATTCAATTATTTTTTTATTATAGTTATCCGGGTGAATAGTCGTTTCATCCTCTTCATCCTGATTTTGAATTTTATGTTGATTTAAATGGACATTTTTGACCAGGTCCGATATATCGATTTCTTCAAACGATTCTGAACTGGTAGAATCAGAATACATTTGTAATAAGGGATTCTGAAAGTCGGGATAATGATAGGAAATTTTTAAATTTTCCAGCTGACTGAAATTACGGATATAAAAGAGTGATTGAGAATAAGCAATGGTAGAAGTGATCAATAGAGTACCAAGAATTGTCATCATTTTAAGTCTGAGAAAAACAGCAGAAAAATTCATAGCGATGCCTGAAAAATTGTGAATTACATTTAATCTGTATCAAAGAAATAACAATATAACTACAGAAATTTACAAAAAAAGTTCATTACAAAAATTTATTTCGTGGTATGACAAATTTATGTGAACACATTCGCGTAACATTATTTTTTAATTCCTTCTGATTTCTTTTTTGTCGCTGAATCAGTAATAAACAATCTGGCCTGATAAACTCACCAAATTACACCTGAATATACATGGCAACCACCTTCCTCTCTGAGTCCCGAGTCCTCTGTAGCTAATTCATGTGCCACTGAGCACCCGGAGCACACCGGGAAAGACCCTCTTTTAAGAAAAAAATGAAGCGGACATAGAAAATAATACATTCTGTGGACGAGATGTGGCCAGATCATTTTAAAGTTTTCTCACCTGAAAAATTCTTTAAGCCATTCATATATCTGATTTTGTACCCTGTTATCATGGAGTACATGAATTATTTAGGTGACAAGATTTTCAGATTATTCAATCTAAAAAATAACTTCGATTCTTGCGAGACATATATATTTTACGTAAAATTAAACTTAAAATTTTAACTGGAGATTTTTGAAATGAAAGAACCCCGGGTAAATCTGGAGCTGGCCCTGCAACATGGTTTAAGTGAAGAAGAATATGATGAAATTTGTAAAATCCTGCAGCGGACCCCCAGCTTTACCGAGTTGGGCATTTTTTCAGTTATGTGGAGTGAGCATTGTTCCTACAAAAATTCAATTGCAGAATTGAAGAAACTTCCCAGGAGTGGTGGACCATTGCTGGTTGGTGCCGGGGAAGAGAATGCCGGACTGGTGGACATCGGTGAAAAACTGGCGGTATGCTTTAAAATAGAGAGCCATAATCATCCCTCTGCAGTTGAACCATATCAGGGAGCAGCTACCGGAGTTGGTGGCATAATGAGAGACATCTTTACCATGGGAGCCAGA
This sequence comes from Calditrichota bacterium, assembly GCA_016934605.1. Lineage (GTDB taxonomy): Bacteria > Calditrichota > Calditrichia > RBG-13-44-9 > RBG-13-44-9 > RQOF01. The sequence goes on from JAFGSO010000402.1 coordinate 2,823, forward strand.
CCAATCGCCGCATTGGATTCATTACGATTCGGACGTCTGGATAAAGCCCGGAATAGATATCTTTTTGACGGTGTGGTAAGAGGAATTGCTGATTATGGCAACTGTCTGGGAGTTCCGACAGTTGCGGGAGAAGTTTATTTTGAGGACTGTTACGGTGGCAATCCCTTGGTCAATGCTATGACACTTGGCATTGTAAAGCATGATCAGACCGCCTCTGCTGTGGCCAAGGGCGAGGGTAATCCCGTTTTCGTTGTTGGATCCAGAACCGGTCGTGATGGTATTCATGGGGCTACGTTTGCCTCGGAGGAATTGACTGAAGAATCGGAGAGTCGACGACCGAATGTTCAGGTGGGGGATCCTTTTACAGAAAAACTGCTGCTGGAAGCAACCCTGGAAATGATTCGGGAGAATCTGCTGGTTGGTATACAGGATATGGGAGCTGCAGGGATTACCTGCAGTACCACCGAAATGAGCGCCAAAGGCATTAGTGGTATGATCATCGATCTGGACAAAGTGCCGGTCCGTGAGGAGGGAATGACACCTTATGAGATTATGCTCTCCGAATCCCAGGAACGTATGCTGGTGGTGGGAAGACAGGGTATGGAGGACGAAATTGCCGCCGTTTGTCAGAAATGGGAATTGATCTTTGAAAAAGTCGGAATCGTTACAGACGAACCACGACTGAAAGTATTTTTCGGAGGGGATTTGGTTGCTGATATTCCGCCGTCTGCCTGTGTGCTGGGTGGTGGAGCTCCGGTTTATCACAGGGAATATAAGAGACCAGAATATCTGGATACAGTGCAACAGAAAAGTTTTGATGATCTGGAACCGATAGAGGATATTAAGGCCGCTTTCCTGAAAGTTTTTTCTTCCGGTAATATTGTTTCGAAACACTGGGTATACGAGCAATACGATCATATGGTTCGTACCAATACAGCTGTATTTCCCGGCGCAGGAGATGCGGCAGTTATTCGGATTAAAAAAACCAAAAAAGCTCTGGCCATGAAAACTGACGGGAACGGACGTTACGTGTACCTGAATCCGAGGCGGGGTGGACAAATTGCTGTCGCTGAGGCAGCCAGAAATATTGTTTGTGTGGGTGGTCAACCCCTGGCTATTACCAACTGCCTGAATTTTGGGAATCCCTACAAACCTGAAATGTTTTATATGTTCAGAGAAGCTGTAGCCGGGATGGGAGAGGCCTGCCGGGTTTTGAATACCCCTGTTACCGGAGGAAATGTCAGCTTTTATAACGAGAGCCCGGAAAGTGCGGTCTATCCGACACCGGTAATCGGGATGGTCGGCCTGATTGAGAATATCAATCATATTACTGCTGCATCCTTCAAGAAATCAGGAGATACTATTTACCTCATCGGAAAAACATTGCCGGAGATCGGTGGTAGTGAATTTCTGAAGGAATATTACAGTCTGGTGACCGGAGACTGTCCCGCACTGGATCTCGCTTTAGAAAAGAAAATCCAGGCAAAAGTTCTTGAAACCATCAGGAATGGCTGGATAAATTCCGCACATGATATTTCCGATGGAGGATTGGCAGTTGCCCTGGCCGAATGCTGTATCCTCAACCGGAATAAAAAAATAGGTGCTGTTATTGAATTGCCTTCACCATCTATGCGCCGGGAATGGTTTCTGTTCAGTGAAAGTCAGTCCAGAATAATCATTTCAGTATCCGACGAACGCCGTGAAGCTGTAGAAAAAATATTCTTGGAAGCCAATATACCAATGCACAGGGCCGGAACGACGGGGGGAGAAAAACTGGTGATAAATGACTGGCTCGATCTTTCGCTGGATGAACTGAACAGAATATACTACGAGACTCTCCGGAATAAGATGGAGGAATGATAATTACAGGTCAGGTGTCGCAAGTATTTTATACATTTTTATAAATAAGGCTACTGCTTAAAAATAATTCCGGCCCGCAGTATAATAATCTGAGATCTGATCTCCTGAAAAGGAAAATATGGTCGGGATTTATTTTTTTTTCAGATAATGTCTGTTGGATTTGTGAATGAAGGCTAAATCGACCCCCGTGATTCAGGGAAACGTTTCTCAGAAAGCGGCTCCCCAATTGGGCGCTCATACATCTACTTCAGGTGGACTCTGGAATGCTGTATATTCCGGCAAAGAAATTGGATGTGATGTTATTCAGCTTTTCAGCAAAAATCAGATGCAGTGGATGGCAGCGGAGATTCTCCCTGAAAGTATTGAGCGGTTTTTAAGAGCAGTTGAAGATACCGGTGTTCAACCGGTTGCCGTACATGATGCCTACCTGATAAATCTGGGTAGTCCGAATCCGGTTACCTTTGAAAAATCGTATTCATCATTTGTGGATGAACTGAAGCGGTGTGAAGCTTTGAAAATCCCTTATCTTATTATGCATCCCGGTGCTCACCTGGGAAGCGGTGAAGAGGGCGGTATGAATAGAATAGCCGGAGGTATTGCAAGGGCTTTTGATGAAGCCGGAATAATCAAGACCGCTGTGCTGCTGGAAACCACTGCCGGCCAGGGGAGCAATCTCGGTTACACATTCGAACAATTGAAATATATAATGGATTTAACAGGGCTTGAGAAGTACATTGGAATTTGCCTGGATACCTGTCATGTATTTACTGCCGGTTATGATATAAGGACTGAAAAAGCCTGGCAGCACACCCGGAGGGAATTTGATTCAATTATCGGACTGGAGCATCTGAAAGTCTTTCATCTGAATGACAGTAAAAAAGGTATGGGGAGCCGGGTGGATCGTCACGAAAGGATCGGCAGGGGTGAAATCGGTTTGGAGGGATTTCGTGCACTGGTTAATGACCCGGAAGTGCGGCATATTCCCATGATCCTGGAAATTCCCGGAGGCGAAATTGCTTATGGTGAAGATCTTCGTAAGCTTCGCAAGTTAATTGGTTCTGATGCATCAATAAAAAAAGCTCCCTGATTAAAAAGGGAGCTTTTTTTATTGAAAGTGATGACGGTGCTGATTACTTTTCCTGCATAAAAGGATATCGATAATCTCTTGGTGGGTCATAATTCTCCTTAATCGTTCTGGGAGTAAGCCATCGGATTATATTGAGATAACTACCGGCTTTATCGTTTGTACCGCTGGCACGCCCGCCTCCAAATGGCTGCTGTCCTACAACGGCACCGGTTGGCTTGTCATTGATGTAATAATTACCTGCGGCGTTCACCAGAATTTTGTCGGCCAGTTCAATGGCATACCGGTCTTTAGC
>JAFGSO010000060.1 GCA_016934605.1 Calditrichota bacterium
AGGTGGTATCAGGAAAATCAGGAATGGTGGCGCCGCATAAAGGAAAAACAGGAAGAATTCAAAAAATTTTATCAGAATTATTATAAGTCCTTGAGTTGACGAGGGAAATTGAGAATTAAGACCAAAGAACAAAGAACAAAGATCAAAAAATAAAAACTGGATGCTGGTTCCAACGATTGAAGTCGCTGGCTAAAATCAGTTGTCCCTGCGGGACAGGATTTTGTATTTATCATTTGAGATTTAAGATTTTTTGGATTTTGGTGCTTGGTAATTGGAATTTATTGCTGGATGCTGGTAGATCTTGCGCCGGGGTGGCGGAAGGTTTAATGCCGAAAACCTCCGGCTGAGTGACTCCGCAAAAAAGAAGTCAATATCCTGGTTGTTCAGGGGTTTTTTCCCCAGAACTTCTTCCCATAAATCCTGACTTTCCATACAAAAATAGATGAAGGCATCTCCGATATATTTTTGAATTTTGTCCGCCACAAAATGGTACAGGTGGCGGCGTAGCGGTTTAATATATCGTAATTTTCCGTCGTGGCCGGTTATCTGCTCGGCTGAAAGCAGAATTGTTTCGGGAAACCGCTGGCGGATGATATCACGGAGACGGGGGGGGTGACGAAAACTTCCCAGGCTGATCCAGGCAATTTGTGACACAGGAACATGTTCTCCCATCAGTCTGATCAGTTTTTCATAACCATCTTGCCACTCCGGATAGTAGATGATGGGATCGAAGTGCCAGCCGATCATGAATTTATTTTCGGCAGCACGAGCTGCTGCCTTCATTCTTTGCCGCAATGAGGCTGATTTATGTTCCTCCTTACGGACGATTTCTTCGGGATTAACCGACCAGGAAATGACTACACGCGCAGGATTTTGATCAAGAAGATGTACAATATTATCGGTTTTACTTTTAAGCTCAAATATGATATTAGGGAGGGATGAAATCTTGTGGATTATCTGCGATGATAAGCCGGTTACCGGATCCAGTGCCAGGCTGTCAGTCAGTTCACCTGTGCCGATTCGAAGGATACGTTCCGGATTCGCATGAGAGATGGCATTTATTTCGTCCAATATTGTTTCAAAATTGGTATAAACAGTTATGACCGGAGAACTGATATAATCTTGCAGGATACAATAAGAACAGTCAATAGGACAATTGATGGTTTCGTTAATAACCAGATAATTACAGCAACGGTAGCTGGTCGCTGTTCCTGGACAGGGTTTCAAAAATCGTCCTTTAAAGTGCGTCAGCCATAATTTGCGCTTCCCCCGATCAAGGGGATATTCGGATAAACGCTTCAGCTGGATATTCGTTTCCTTCAGAAAGGTGACCGGTATATCCCTGTAAATTTGTAAAATTCGATTGGTGATTTCGTCGTATCGCGATTCTTCAGAGATAAAAATTTGAGAGAATTTAAAGAGCATAAGTCTCCACCGCCTAATGATTTATCTGAGGATGATGGTGGATTCTTCAATCAGGATAAGCTGCAATCGTACCACTGTGGTTATTTTAACCGGCATTTTTGACTGCAGAAGCGGAAATATTTTCGTCGGAAGCTTTCTTAACCGTTTCGTTTGAACTATTTTCATTCATAGTTTCAATGAAAACTTTAACCAGGTAGGGATCGAACTGGCTACCAGCATTTTTTTCAATTACCTCAAGTGACTTCTGCATCCCCATCCCTTTACGGTATACCCGGTCTGATGCCAGTGCTTCATATGCATCCAGGATAAACAGAATTCGCGAGAAAAAAGGAATCGCTTCACCACGGAGTCCATCCGGATATCCCTTGCCATCGAAGCGCTCGTGGTGATGTCTTACAATGGAAGCTACTTCAGAAAGTTCTTCGATTTCACCCAGGATTTCACTTCCGATTCTGGGATGATCCTTGGCCTTGTTCATTTCGATATCTTCCAGACTGTCTGCCTTTTTCAGTATATTGTCGGGCATACCAATTTTTCCGATATCATGCAGTGATGCGGAGAGCTGGAGGGTATATCGCTGGCCATTTTCAAGATTTAATTTATCTGCCATCCTCATGGCCAGTTTTACTACACGCTGTGAATGACCATAAGTATAAGGATCTTTAGCATCCAGTGCCCGCATCAATGCTTTCAGTGCCTTCAGCAGGGTTTCAGCCTTATTATCCTGTAAAACCCGTTTCTGAAGAGATTTTCTGTAAATATTCCGTTCGATGACAACCGGCAGTTCTTCGATACTGACAGGTTTTACAATATAATCGCTCACCCCGATCTCAACCGCCTGCTTAACCAGGGAGATATCACTTAGACCTGTTATGAGTACAATGGGGATATCCAGATACATTTTGATAACACGCCTGGCCAGTTCCATACCGGACATTCCCGGCATTTTCAGATCAGACAGGATAATATCAAGCTTTTTCTGCCGGATGATATCAAGCCCGCCTGTGGCCGAATAGGACAGATGTACATTGTAATTCATATGTTTGAGAGCGTAGGCAAGCATTTCGCCGTAATCTATATCATCTTCGATGATCAATACTGATTTCTGGTTTTGTTCTTCCATTATTTAAATGCCTCAATACCGGTTAAGTGATTGCCAATGATTAAAGTATGAATATCATGAGTTCCTTCATAAGTCTTTACTGATTCAAGGTTACACATATGCCTCATTGTCTGATATTCTGAAACAATTCCATTCGCCGCCAGAATATCTCTGGCCAGCCTGGAAATTTCAAGTGCATAATAGACATTGTTACGTTTTGCCAGTGATACCTGAACATGATGCATCTTATCCTGATCTTTCAACCGTCCAAGCTGCAGAACCAGTAACTGGCCTTTGGTGATTTCATTCGCCATAAAAACCAGTTTTTCCTGAATCAGCTGGAAAGAAGCGATTGGTTTATCGAACTGAATTCTGCTTTGTGAATATCCCAGCGCTTCATGGTAACAGGCCATTGCGGCTCCCAGTGCTCCCCAGGCAATGCCATACCGAGCCTGAGTTAAACATGATAACGGATTTTTCAATCCGGTTGTTCCCGGAAGGATATTCTCCGTTGGAATCCGACAGTCCTGAAATACCAGTTCGGAGGTCACCGATGCCCGGAGAGAGTGCTTATTCTTGATTTCCGGGGTGGTAAAACCGGGTGTATCCTTTTCCACTAAAAATCCTCTAACGGTTCCGTCTAAATTAGCCCAGACTACAGCTACATCAGCAATTGAACCGTTGGTAATCCACATTTTTGCACCATTCAGAATATAGGAGTCTCCATTCAGTCTGGCCGTGGTCTTCATTCCGCCGGGATTAGAACCGAAATCAGGTTCGGTAAGTCCGAAGCAGCCGGTTTTCTGCCCGCTGGCCAGCAAGGGCAGCCATTTCTTCTTCTGTTCTTCGCTTCCCCATAAAAAAACCGGATACATGACCAGTCCCCCCTGTACCGAGGCGTAGCTTCTCAGTCCGCTGTCTCCACGTTCCAGTTCCTGCATAATAAGGCCATAAGCCACATTGTTTATTCCGGCACAACCGTATTCCTCGGGCAGGTTGGAACCTAAAAATCCCATTTCTCCCATCTCCGGTACCAGGTGCAGGGGAAATTCTGCTTTCTGGTAATGATCCTCGATGATGGGCATCACTCTTTCACTGACCCATTCCCGCACCGAATCCCGGATTAATTTTTCATCGTCACTTAACAGGTCGTCGAAATTATAAAGATCGATACCCTGAAACTTCTTCATGAAGGTAGTCCCTGGTTATTCGTGTCTGGTAAAGGGGATACGAATGATATTCGCCGGTAAGAAATATATAAAAACTGACTAAAAGCATCAGGCCGATTTTTTCGATTTTCCAAATTTAAGTACAGGTTCTCCTTGTTCTGCAATCACATCCTCGGTAATCAGACATTCGGTCACGTTTTCCAGGGAAGGAATTTGAAACATGACCTCAAGCATCACTTTTTCCAGAATAGATCGCAGCCCCCGGGCACCTGTTTTACGTTTCAATGCCATGCGGACAATATCACGCAGAGCTTTTTCGGTGAATTTAAGTTCAATATCTTCCAGTTCGAATAATTTTTTGTATTGCTTGATAAGCGAATTTTTGGGTTCCACCAATATGGACAACATCTCTTCTTCAGACAATTCACTGAGACCGATGTTCACGGGAAGCCGTCCGATAATTTCCGGAATCAGGCCGTATTTCAGCAGGTCTTCCGGTTCAACCATCTGATAAAGATCCGATTCGCTCAGATTTTTCTG
>JAFGSO010000403.1 GCA_016934605.1 Calditrichota bacterium
AATCAGTTTCACAGGATAAAATCTTTAAATCATTGGCCTATCTTACTTTGTGCCCTGCTATCATGGAATTCATGAATTATTCAGGTTTGAGGATAATGCCTGGAGCGGATGGTAAAAAAATGATTTATTTCAGTTTATGTTTATTTAATTTATTATAAAGAGCACGGCGGGTAATGCCGAGGAGTTTGGCAGCCTGGGTGCGGTTATTGTGAGTGAGTGCCAGTGTCTCTTTGATAACTTCCTTCTCTATCTGATCCAGCGGCGTCCCGATCCTGAAACTGATGGAATGAGCCGACCGCCTGGTTTTCTGCAGACGAGGCGGTAAATTATGAATATAAAGGCGATCCCCCTCTGCCAGCAGAACCGCCCTCTGTATGATATTTTTGAGCTCACGGACATTTCCCGGCCAGTTGTAGGCCTGAAGTACTTCCAGACATTCCGGATCCAGTTTCTTGACTTTTTTATTGAATAGTTTGTTGAACCGGGTCAGAAAGTCTTCGATGAGCATCGGTATGTCCTCTATTTTTTCTCGCAGGGGTGGCATGGTAATCCGGAAAACATCCAGCCGGTAATAGAGGTCCTGCCGGAACTGACCCTTCCTGAGTAACTCTTCCAGATTTTCGTTGGAGGCGGCAATTATTCTGGCATCGGTTTTAATGGTTTTTTTACCCCCCAACCGGTTGAATTTCTTTTGTTCCAGTAATCGCAGGAGGCTGATCTGAACCTTTTCATCCACTGAATCGATTTCATCCAGAAATACAGTCCCCTCTGTGGCCCTTTCAAAAACTCCAATGTGCTGATGGGTGGCTCCGGTAAATGATCCTTTTTCATGGCCGAACAGTTCACTGGCCACCAGTTCATTGGGCAATGAACCCAGATTCACCGGAAGATATTCTTGTGCAGACCGCTCACTCTGTTGATGAATCGTCTGAGCTGCCAGGTCTTTACCAGTACCGGTTTCCCCAATTAACAATACCGGAATGTCCGTCATCGCAGCATGTCTCATCTGAGCATATACCTGCTGCATTTTTGTAGATTTCCCCATGATCAATCCAAATCTGGACGAATCCTTCCCCGGTTCTTTTTCAAGTCGCGGGGAGATTGCTGGCTGAGTTGCCATGGCAGATTTCATCAGGCTCTGCAATTCTTTTATTCCAACCGGATATTTTATATAATGCGTACTTCCGAATTTAAGAACGGATACTACAAAAGGAACATCATTTTCTCTCGCTAAAATAATAGATTCTGATTGAGGGTAATTTAATGAGACCGTCTGAAGAAGTTCCGAAAATGTTTCTTTTTGAGTTTGATATGTGTCAGAACCAAAAATAATGATATCAACATTTTCCCGGGATAAAAATGGTAAAACCTCGGAGAGCTGATTTAAATAAAAAGGCGAAACTTTCAATTCGGAAAATAACTTTTCTGATGTATTTTTTAATTTCCGTTCACCTGTAACCAGCAACGCTTTTTTTGAATTATATTTCATCAGGCATTCCTTTGAACGACTCATCTTCCGCCTGAGGAATATAATCATCCATTCGCGGGAAACTATCCAGGTTCTTCTCGATGGCAGCCAGGAGAAATGAGTCTACCCACCAGAATATATCAAATTTTTTGACGTTCTGCCTCAATTTTTTAATCGGCCGGTCTATTTTTTTCAGAGACATATCATAGGCATTTTTTATGGCTGTGGCAGTTTCCACGATATCATGAGGATTAACCAAAATGGCATGCTGCTGGAATTGTGCAGCCGCCCCGGCAAATTCGCTCAAAATCAGGATGCCTTTTTCCTCGACATTGGCAGCGCAGAATTCCTTGGCAATGAGATTCATACCGTCCTTCAGCGGAGTTAATAGAGCGATATCAGAAGCCCGATAATAGGCTACAAGCTGTTCCCGATTTAAAGTGGTAAACATGTAATGTACCGGAACCCAGCCCGGTTGAGTAAATTGACCATTGATTTCACCCACCAGTCTTTCAATTTCGATCTTCAGGTTTGCATATCTGGTAATCTCGCGACGGCTGGGAACCATGATCTGGACAAATGTCACTTTTTCCTTCAATTCCGGATAATGCCGTAATGCATATCGAAATGCTCTCAGTCTTTCCGGAATACCCTTACTGTAATCCATCCGGTCGATTCCAAAAATGATTTTCCGGTCTGAATAATTTTTGCGAATTTCCGCCACTTTCCTATCAACCTCCGGCGTGCGTGCCAGATGGTCGAATTCCTTAAAATCGATGCTGATAGGAAAAACACCTACCCTGATCTCCCTGCCGTTCCGCAAAATTCTCATGACCTGTCCGCTGCCATTTATGTTAACATCCTGGACAAATCTCCGGACACACTGTAAAAAGTTCCGCCTGTCCCGTATAGTCTGCAAACCGACCAGATCATAATCCAGCAGAGCATTCAGGATTTCGAATCGCCATGGTAAGCGAATAAAAATATCGGGCGGCGGAAAGGGTATGTGGAGAAAAAACGCCAGTTTGTTCTGCACACCCATTCCTCTCAGAGAAGAAGCAAGCCCAATAAGATGATAATCGTGCACCCAGACAAAACTGTCCTTGCTCAAATTTCGATGAGTAACCTGGGCGAATTTATTATTGACCTGCTGATATACCTCCCAGTAATCCGGCTTGAAATTACAGTGCGCCATAAAGTCGTGAAACAACGGCCAGAGTACTTCGTTAGCAAAACCCTGATAATAATTTTCCTTCTCCTTGCGGGTAAGACTGACCGATTTCAACTGGTATCCCAGTGTTTTGCCCTGCTCCCGGAGCAATTTTTCCAGATCGAACTCCTCATCCATTACATTGCCCGGCCAGCCAATCCAGACACCTCCCCGGTTTTTAAGAACGGGAGCAAGTGCCGTAACCAGCCCTCCCGACCCGGGTGCAATAGTCCAGCTGTCATCCGCTTTTTTTCGCAGCACAATCGGCAAGCGGTTCGACACTATTATTAAACTTCTTTCGGCTTTTTTCTTATCATTCATTTTATTCTCCTCCGCCTGTATTAAATCACTCTTTTCCCGGAACGGCAAACCTCCAGCCATCTGTGGAGAAAATCCAGAAGTTCACCGGGCGGCTCAATCCACAAATCCGCCCCGGTTTTCCTAAGCTCCTTTCTGACCAGAATGGTGAGGCCGCTGCCCTTCAAAGCGGAAAAGGCGTCTTCATCAGTCGCATCATCGCCCAGATATGCAGCCGTTTTTTTTTCGGTAATACCGGCCATAACCTCTCTGACTGCATCACCCTTGTTCTTTCCGGGCGAACGCAATTCAAGGCCCCCGTCAAATTCTTTCAATAACAACTGATGAGTACAGGCAATATTTTTCCACAATTCCAGATACTTACTGCGAATTTGTGCCACCTGCTCCTGCTCAAACCCACGCCAATGGAGTGCCAGACAACCCGGTTTTTCCTCAAGACGGCTTTTCAGCTCCTCCTCAGTGACTAAATTTCTGGCTTTCTGAAGACCTTCAGATGCCGCAGGTTTAATGTCTGCAACCCGGTAAGTTCCATCCGGCTTCAGATGTTCCAGCCCGTGGGAGCCCCAAATTTCCGGAATCTTCTCCATTCCCAGTAACGGTATGATATCTTTGGTATATCTCCCGGTGACAATGATGAGACGGGTATCCGTCTCTTCCAGTAGCTGTTTCAGCAACTCCCGAACACCGTTATAGGGAACAGCTTTCGCCGGATCTTTTACAAAAGGGGCCAGTGTACCGTCATAATCCAGAAACAATATTTTTCGATCGTATTCAGGGAGATCATCAAAAAATTTATCGAAACTAACAGCTGGATTCAAAATCTTCATGATTTCATGACATGGTAAATTTTTGATGATTGACTATTCTGTAAGATGATATAATTCATCTTCTCAATAGAATTTTCATTGATTAATTAGCCGGGTTCTTCGGGTCAACTTTGAATATTTTTTTCAAACTTTTCAATCCGATTTCGGGAACATTATTGCGAGAAAATGCAGATGAAACACAGTCCTATGATTACATGAAATCTGACATAGTAA
>JAFGSO010000404.1 GCA_016934605.1 Calditrichota bacterium
GGCTCATAAAACAATGAAAACATACACCATGATTTCATCAATTCTAAACTGCAAAAACAAGTGTACAGAACCAGCTTCAAATCAAGGTACATTAGTGAATTGTTCGTTATTGACTTATAATCAAAAAATTTCGGAGCTAAGGCAATAATCATATAATTTTCAAAAAATCCGAAAAAGTTCATTTCAATATAAAAAAAAATAGCAGAATATCTCAGCCGATTTTCAGCTGCCGGCCTGGGTTTCATCTTCTCGTATCTTCGGTGCAATTCCGATACCGGTAAAGCCATAGATAAGCGCAAAAAGAAAACCGGTGTAATTCATAAATGTCCATGGCAGATAGTCCAGTGTCCCAACACCGAGAGTTCCGCTCATGAACACCGCAGCCATACTCCATGGCACCAGCGGAACAACCACAGTGCCGGAATCTTCGGTGGTCCTGGACAGATTTTTCGCCGCCAGTCCACGTTGCTTGTACAGAGGAGCAAAAAGTTCCCCGGGAATGATGATGGAGAGAAAAGAACTTCCCGTCATAATGGCTACAGAGATACAGCTAAAAACAGTACTGGCAACCAGAGATCCTGTTGAGCGTGTCACTTTCGTCAGTGAATTTAGAATCTGATTCAGCATTCCGGTTACCTGCATGATCCCGGCAAATCCAAAGGCACAAAAAGCGATAAGGGTTACTCCCATCATACTCATCATCCCACCGCGTGTCAGAAGTTTGTCAAGATCTTCCATACCGGTATTGGAAACATAGCCGGTGGTCAGGGATGATAGCGCCGCGCTGAAACTGACTTTTTGAAAAAACAATGCCAGAATGACGGCCAGAAAGGACGAGAAGAGCATGCCCGGAATTGTCGGTAATTTCCGGACGGCAAAATACAGGATTAGCAGAGGCGGCAGCAGGAGCAGGATGTTGAAAGAAAAATGTATCCGGATTCCTTCCATCAGGGATTCAGGGAGGGCCAGCTGTTGGCCCGAATGACTGAGAAAACCAAGCATCAAATAGATAAACATGCCAATAAGCCAGGCCGGGAGTGTGGTCCAAAGCATGTGCCGGATATGATCGAAGAGATTGCTCCGGGCTGCGATGGGAGCCAGATTCGTAGTATCGGAGAAGGGAGACAATTTATCTCCAAAATATGCACCGGCAATAATAGCCCCGGCAGCCTGAGGAAGAGGAATATTTAATCCGTCTGCCACTCCTATGAAGGCAATTCCCACAGTTCCGACTGTTCCCCAGCTGGTACCGGTAAATACCGAGATTATACTGCAGACCAGGCAGGCACTGAAGAGGAAGAATTTGGGTGAAATCAGTTTGAGACCATAATAAATGAGCATGGGGATGGTACCACTCACAATCCAGGAGCCGATCAGAATACCCACGGTTATCACAATAAGCATGGCCGGCAATGCTTTGGTGATGCTTTCCACAATACCTTTCTGCATCTCATCCCAGCTAAACCCGACCGATCTCGCCAGTAAACCGGTAATGAATGCCGCAATTACCAGCAGGACTTCTGCACCAATACGGAAGATTCCATACCCGACAATCAACAGCACTACTATCACAATAAGCGGAATAACTGACACCAGAAGACCGGGCTCTTTTTTTACCTGGTTGGTCATCTTTCCCTCACGGTAATTTTCATGTATTCTGCATTAAGTTGAATTGAAATTATGATTGCGACTACTGATTATTTTGTAAAATATTTTTCAGAATATAGAATTAGCACATACCTTAATCAAGACGAAATGAAATAAGCAGTAAAAATTTTTTAGTTGAAAATGAAAATAAATTTTCATAAAATTTGTCTAAAGTAAAAATAATTGCGAGTAACTATGAACCTCAATCAGAATCGCCTCGTCGATATCTTTCTGGAACTGGTTGCCATCAATGCCGTGGCTAAAAGTGAAAAACCGGTAGCAGATTATATCCGGAAATTTCTTAGCAACCTGCAAATTTCTGTAATGGAAGACGCGACCGGTCGCATTATTGATGGTAACAGCGGAAATATTATTGCAAAAATATATAATGATGGCAAAAAAGGACCTATTCCATTTGCGCTGGTGGCTCATATGGACACCGTGAAGCCGACTACCGGCATTAAACCATTGATAATGGACGGCAGAATAACCAGTGACGGGAATACTATACTTGGAGCAGATAACAGGGCTGGTATTGCCCTGATACTTTATCTGATTGAAAACCTGCACAGCAACAAATTATCTCATCAGCCATTTGAAATTATTTTCACCGTAGGTGAGGAGACCGGACTTTACGGATCTACCAATCTGGATATGGATATGGTCGAGTCCCGCAATGCCTATATTCTGGATTCTTCGGCAGATCCGGGTTATTTTGTATGTGCTGCTCCGGGCGCGGTAGATTTCAGAATCCGGTTTCTGGGAAAGGGCAGTCACGCTGCTGTTAATCCTGACAAGGGAATCAATGCATTATCCATGGCAGCTGCTCTTATTAATCGCTTCTCTGTGGGCAAAGTAGACGAGGACACCACCATTAACTTCGGTCGTATAAGCGGTGGTGAGGCCAATAACGTAGTACCCCCTTTAGTGGAATTGACCGGAGAAATCCGCTCCTTCAATAAAAATAAAATTGAACACTACTCCAACCGGCTGTCAATTCAACTGAAAAATATAAGTACTGAATTCGGTGGAAATTTTGAATTAGAACTTGAACAGGCATTTCCCGGTTTTGTACTGAACAAAAGAAGCGAAGCCATAAAGAATCTGAATTCCTGCTTGGAGAAGACCGGTCTGACACCCATGCCGATCCGTTATCATGGCGGATCCGATGCTAATATGCTTAATAATAAAGGCATTACTGCCATCGATCTGGGAATCGGTGCCAAAAATCCCCATTCCACTGAAGAGTACATTATGATCCGGGATTTATTAGCCATTGAAAAACTTATTCACCATCTGGTACTGATTCAATAGAGGTGATTTCTGATTTACAAAATGATATCTGCCCGTTATCTCTCACGCCAGTGAATCCTTTTCAAATTCACATTTTGTATTCCCATTTATTTCTATGTAAAATATGCACCAGTTAGCAACCAGGAGCCTTTCATGAAGCGGAAATTGAAAATACCTCATACATTTGTTATTGTATATTCCATCATTATTGTTGCTGCGGTAGCAACCTGGTTTGTTCCGGGTGGTCATTACCAGCGTGAAATCATTGAAAAGGACGGACTCACCCGTGAAATCCTGATACGGGATTCTTTTCGCTTTCAGGAAAATGATCCCCAGATTTTTGCCGTATTTGAAGCACCTTTGAAAGGTATTATCCGCATGGCAGATATCATTGGCTTTATATTTCTGGTGGGTGGTGCCTTTTATATTTTTCAGAAAACCGGTGCCATCAGCGGAGCTATCGGTAAAATTGTGTCAGTAATGAAAGGCCATGAAAAATGGATAATTGTCATTATCATGACGCTTTTTTCATTTTTCGGAGCTTTCTTCGGGATGTGTGAAGAGGCCATGCCCTTTGTACTCATTTTTGTCCCGCTGGCTCTGGCGCTGGGATATGATTCCATCACCGGCCTCTGTTTTTCATTTCTTGCTGCCGGTGTGGGCTTTGCGGCAGCCTTTTTCAATCCTTTTACTGTTCAGATCGCACAGAATTTTTCGGAAATACCACCCGTTTCAGGATGGGAGTACCGGGCCGGTATCTGGTTATTTGTCACCATATTTTCTATTATCTGGGTGATCCGGTATGCGGAAAAAATTAAGAAAAATCCGGAAAAAAGCATCACTTTTGAAATTGACCGAAAAAAGAGAATCAAGCTGGAGGAAGAAAAACAGGAAGTCGGAGAATTCAACCGGAA
>JAFGSO010000405.1 GCA_016934605.1 Calditrichota bacterium
CACCTTCGGCGTGACCTACCGGCTGACACCAAGGCACAAAGATATTAAAATAAATGAGTTAAAAAAGATTTATGATGGTAAATATTTTATTTACCGATTTATTTTTTACCTGTTTTATTCTGAGTGTCTTCGAGCCGTGGTGGTTAAATTTGTGAATTAAGCAGGTTAACTCACCTCCAATTTTCTCTCTTTGAAAGAGAGGGGGCGAAGGGGGAGAGTTTCTTTAAATGCTGGATATTCGCAATAATGTATATTATTTCATAAAATATGACTTTTGATACAGCCCGTTGAAACGTTTGGAGACCTATCATCGTTATGGGAATATCCAAACCGGAATGTCAAAATAAATTTTGATATTCCACACAAATCAATTAATCTACTATACGGAAAATACAAAATTCTTACGGTGGGTCTTCCTTTTTCACCCGGACTGCCTTACATTCAGAAAGATTTTTGTATGGATAAATTAGTCACAGTTTTATGAGAGCAATGATTCACCTTAAAAATGTTTCCAAATCATTTCCTGGTATACAAGCCCTCCATAATATCAATCTGGCTATACCGGCAGAGCAGACAACCGTACTCATCGGACCTAGCGGTTGCGGAAAGTCCACTCTGATAAGACTTATCATCGGGCTTATACCACTTGACAGCGGCAACATTCTGGTAAATCAACAAAACATCAATCGATCGAATCTGCCTGAAATCCGGAAAAATGTGGGTTATGTCATCCAGGAGGGTGGTCTCTTTCCCCATATGACCTCCAGGGAAAATATCACTCTAATGGCCAGACAGGCCGGATTCGATAAGAAAAAAAGTGAACAGAGGCTATTGGAGCTTGCGGAATTAACCAAATTCCCCGGGAATGCTCTGGACCGCTACCCTCTGATGCTTTCCGGCGGCCAGCAACAGCGTGTAAGCCTGATGAGAGCACTCATGCTCGATCCCGATATACTTCTGATGGATGAACCTCTGGGTTCTCTGGATCCAATGATCCGATATGACCTGCAGGAGGACCTGAAATCCATCTTTCGCGAACTGAAGAAAACCGTTTTGCTGGTGACACACGATCTGGGCGAGGCGGGTTACTTCGGTGATGTAATTGTTCTCATGAAAGAAGGGACCCTTGTGCAAAAGGGCAGCCTTGATGACCTGTTGAATCTCCCTGCAGATAGTTTTGTCACTCAGTTCATACGGGCACAGCGTGCTTTTGATATCGGACCAGAAGGGAGCAGGGGATGAAATTTTCCATTTTCCTGATAATAATTTTGGGGCTTTCACTTTATTCACAGGATTTCCCTGAAATCAGAACCGGTTCCAAAAAGTTTACCGAGTCGGTTATCCTGGGAGAAATCGTATCTCAACTGGTGGGAACAGTCCATCCGAATTCCATTCATTTGAAACAGCTGGGGGGTACCCGTATATTGTGGAATGCCCTTATCCAGGGCGAAATATCTATCTATCCCGAGTATACCGGAACTATCATTCAGGAAATTCTGGCAGGTGATGAAATTAAAGACCCGGATAGTCTACCTCGAATACTTTTAAAATACAGAATCAGTATGAGCCAGCCGCTGGGATTCAACAATACCTATGCGCTGGGGATGAAAAAGGAATTATCCCGGAGACTGAATATCGAAACCATCTCGGATTTAAAGAAGCATCCCGATCTGGTTTTCGGATTCACCAATGAGTTTATGGATCGCCAAGACGGCTGGCCCAGCTTGCGCTCCTATTATCATCTCCCGCAGGACCATGTGCAGGGCCTGGATCACGATCTGGCATACCGGGGATTGGCGAGCGGATCCATCGATGTAATAGACCTCTATTCTACCGATGCAGAAATCGCATATTATAATTTAAAAGTTTTGCAGGACGATCAGGATTTTTTCACTGATTACAAAGCAGTGTTGCTCTATAGAGAAGAACTTTTATATAGTCATAAAGAGGTTATGGACAGAATTCTGAAACTGGAAGGAATGATTTCCGACTCACAGATGATAAGCATGAACAGCAAGGTGAAAATTGATGGCAACTCAGAAAGGCAGGTTTCCGCAGAATTTATCCGCAGGAATTTTTCGCTGGATGTGGAGGTGGAAAAAAAAAACCGGTTAGACAGAATTCTAAAAAGAACGGGTGAACATCTTTTTCTGGTAGCTGTTTCCCTCCTGGGGGCTATTCTTCTTTCTATTCCACTCGGGATTCTGGCTTTTCGGTCGGTGAAAGCCGGTCAGGTAATCCTGGGTATTGTGGGAATCATTCAGACTATTCCATCCCTGGCTTTAATTGTATTTATGATACCTCTACTGGGAATCGGAACCGAACCGGCCATAATGGCTCTGTTCCTGTACAGTCTGTTGCCGATTGTGAGAAACACTCACAATGGAATGCAGGAAATCACTCAGCCAATTCGCGAATCAGCCGAAGCCCTGGGGATGACTCCTTTTATGAAACTGCGGCTGATAGAATTGCCGCTGGCCTCAAGAAACATTCTTGCGGGCATCAAAACATCGGCGGTGATTAATGTGGGAACAGCAACGCTTGGAGCCCTTATCGGTGCAGGCGGATACGGTCAACCTATCCTGACAGGTATCAGATTAGATAATGTTTCATTGATTCTTGAAGGCGCTATCCCGGCGGCACTTTTGGCTCTTCTGGTTCAGTGGCTCTTTGATCTCAGCGAACACCTTTTCGTGCCGAAGGGAATCAGATAAATGGAGATAAATAAATATTGGATAAGATCTGCCGTCCCGATGGGACGGGGTTAATGGTAGTGGTCTCACCACACCCGGCAATGAATTGCCGGGCTAAAGTCAGCCGTTGCAGCAGAATATCCGATGCGGAATATCATAATTCCCGGCAATGGCTCACCGGGGATAAGGTCGGCGGTTCTTGATACGATTGGGTTTTTATATTTTCATATAAGATTTTCAAATACACCCGATTTTAGCCCGCCATTTCAATGGCGG
>JAFGSO010000406.1 GCA_016934605.1 Calditrichota bacterium
CTGATTATTCAATTTTCTTCCTTCGTATGGGTATTGTGGATCATACTCGTGTTTCTTCTGATCGGATTCCGTCATCCTCCTACAAATGACGACAATATGCCACTTTCACCTGTGCGCCAAATGGTTGGATGGGTTTGCTTATTTCTGTTTGTACTTTGTTTCCCTCCCCTGCCGCTCTATATTCAGTAAAGAATTCGGATTTTTAAAAAATATTTAAAATGATTTATCTGGTAATTGGAATAGTTATTGCCGGTGGAGCTGTCTTAATTCTGGTCTGGTTCAGAAAAGTACAGTACGATGCTGTACATCGGAATTTTCTTGATCTGGTTGATAAGTATGGCGGACGAGTCATGAGGGGAGGATTTGCCATCCGCCCCAGATATTCGGGTACCTTTAATAATTCCAGGCTGGCGATTTCAATTTCTTCAGAGAAAAAGAAAAATGGTAAAAACCGCCAGTTTTATATTTCGATTTATATGCAAAGCAGCGGGTCGGTCAATTATACAATACTCTCTGAAGATTGGATGGAAAATCAATCGGACGATAAAGAATCAAAAAGGATTTTCAAAGAGATCTGGGATTCAAAATATCTCTTGGAAGTTTCAGATGAAAATATTCTGAAAAAACTTGATCTGGAAAAAATAGAAAATATTGTCAGAAGAATGCATCCCTTTGCCTATGTTCTGGTTTCCAAAAAAGGACTGATTCTGGAAAGGGTTTCAAATAATCTGATAAAAGACAGTGAATATCACAACCTTTACCCTCTCCTGGAGGGTATGTACGACCTGGGTCAAATATCGGTCAGAAATTGACACAATATATCTTACCGAAGCAGCTGGCTTACTGATCTTTTTTTATTGATGTTGTAGATAACCCGGGCAAAAAGAGGTGCAACGCTCACTTCTGCATACCATTCGGTATTCCTGACAAACGATTCACCCCAGAATACGGCATCGGTTCCAATAATCAGCTTAATAAGTCCCTCCTGATAAGCTTTCTCGATCCGTTCAACTGCATCGCCATTGAAAAAGGGAAGACTTACTGCCACGTATATGTCTTCTGCACCATTATCTTTCAAGAGCTTTGCAGCATGAAGCAAAGTACCGCCAGTGGCAATCATATCATCCACAATCAGTATATTTTTTCCCCTGACATCACCGACCAGGCGCATACTTTCCACCTGCCCGGGTTTACTGTAATCTCTGGCTTTATCCACAATAGCAAAATTAACACCGAGTTTTTTTGAGTAATGCCGTGCCTTTTCTGCACTTCCCACATCCGGGCCGGTAACGATTAGCTTGCTGAGATCCAGCTTCAGTTTGTTAAGTACACAATCTACCATCTCGCCGGATGCATGCATATCCTCCAGCTTGGTATAATTGAAAAATCCCTGAATAGCTTCGGCATGAATATCAAGAGTCAGGACGCGCTGAGCGCCGGCATTTTCAATAAGCTGTGCCACAATTTTAGCGCTGATGGCTTCCCGCGTTTTCCGTCTTTCCTGTCGCGAATACGGAAACTGGGGAATAACTGCTGTGATATGATCCGGATCCGATTGATAAGCGGCATGAATGGCCGTTATCAGTGCCATCAGATTATCATTGATGGTTCGTTCACTCAAAGGATCGTCCATACATTGAATGATGTAAAAGTCATCACCGCGGATAAATTCGTGGATTACGACCTTCACTTCTCCGTTAGGAAAAACAACTTCCTCCACATTGTGAAGGTCATATCGATGTTCATCCGCTTCATTTCTGGCAATGATGTTTAATTCACGTATGATTCTTTCAGCAAAACTTTTCCCTGAATTACAGGCTGCGATGGAAAGGGCTCCGCGGGTCTCAGAAGGATTCACTTGCATGGTAAGACTTCCTGTACTTTAAGTGAGTTTACTAAAAATGCTTTTTAATGACATCTAACAGTCCCCGGTGAGTATCAGCATTTCCGGCTATTATAAATCCGGATTCCAGAAAATTCTCTTCCCCCCAGAAATCGCTGACTACCCCCCCGGCTTCCCTGATCAGCAGGCTCCCGGCCGCAATGTCCCAGATACTGAGGCCCAGCTCCCAGAAACCCTCAAATCGACCCATGGCTGTGTAACAGAGATCGATGGCGGCAGAACCCAGCCGACGCATGCCACTGCATTTCAGGAAAATATCTTCAAAGCAGAGCAGGTACTGCGGTAAAAAACTTTTTGAACGAAAAGGAAATCCGGTGGCAATAAGAGACTGACTGAATTTGTTCTGACTTACAGTCATGGATTCATTATTACAATATGCCCCTTCACCCTTCTCTGCAGCAAACATTTCATCGTGCACGGGGTCATAGACAATACCCAGCAGAATATCTCCGTTTTTTTCGAGCGCTATGGATATACTGAAAACCGGTACATCCTGAATAAAATTTTTGGTACCGTCAAGCGGATCGATGATCCATCGATATTCATTTTCCGATACGCGGGATGTGCCTTCTTCGGCCAGTATCATGTGCGAAGGGAAATGAGAAAGGATTGTGTCGACAATAATTCTTTCGGATTCGTGATCAATTTTTGTTACAAAATCATTTCTTGCTTTTTCATCCACGAGGTCGGGAGTAATTTTTCCCCGGTTGGAAAGCAGGATTTCTCCTGCTTCTCTGGCAGCTCTTTCGGCAATATTTATAAAATCTGGCATATTAACCTTAAGCAATTTGGCGGATCTATAACCTGATCCGGCCGAATTCTTCCAATTTATTAATAACGAGCGTTTTAATCTCTTTCAGCCTTTCCTCCGTCCGGGCTTCAAATCGTAAAACCAGCACAGGCTGAGTATTGGATGCCCTGACCAGCCCCCAGCCATCTCCGAACAGTATCCGGACACCATCCACATCAATCACTTCATAATTTTTTTTGAAATACGCTTCAGCTTTCCGGGCGATTTCAAATTTTTCTTCGTCAGAGTCGACTTCCAGCCGTATCTCCGGAGTACTGGAATATTTGGGAATATCTGCAAGCAATTCGGATGGTTTTTTATTTTCATCCGATAAAAGTTCTATCAGTCTCGCTGCAGCATACACCGCATCATCATAACCATGATACCTGTCTGCGAAAAAAAGATGTCCGCTCATCTCTCCGCCAATCACGGCGCCAGTCTCTTTCATCTTCTTTTTGAGAAGACTGTGACCGGTTTTCCACATGATCGGTTCGCCACCGGCAGCTTCGATGGCTTCCGGCAGCGCCTGAGAGCACTTGACCTCGAAAATAATTTTTTGCCCCTTTTTCTCTTTCAGAACATTCCTGGCGAACATGATTAATAACCGGTCCCCCCAGATAATTTCTCCCCGATCGTCAATAACGCCTATTCTGTCCGCATCCCCGTCGAAGGCTATTCCAAGATCTGCTTTAAGTTCTAAGACCTGATCTCTCAGATCTTTCAGATACTCCTCCACTGTTGGATCGGGATGATGATTCGGAAAGGTTCCATCAGGTTCACAATACATGAAATAAGCATCGACTCCCAGAGCTTTCATCAGATTCTCAATCACCAGAGAACCGGCTCCGTTCCCGCAGTCGAAAACAACTTTGATCTTCTTTTTTATGGAAATCCGATCTGTAATATCTTTAATGTAATCCTGGATAATGTTAAGATCTTTGACGCTGCCTTTTCCGGTAAGAAATTCATCCTTTTCGATAATCTCTCGCAGTTTTTGAATTTCCTGCCCGTATATACTGTTCTGCCCGACAGACATTTTGAAACCATTGAATTCCGGTGGATTGTGACTTCCGGTTATCATTACCCCGCCGTCTACCGACAGTTTGAATAATGAGAAATACAGTACCGGTGTGGGAACAACTCCAATATCCGAAACATCAATTCCGGTAGAGATGAGTCCTCTTATGAGTGCCTGTTTAAATCTTTCAGTGGATAGCCTGATATCTCCACCTACTGTAACTTTTTTACCTCCCTGCCGCTGGAGATAAGTTCCGAAAGCTTTCCCTATCAGTTCAACGGATTGGTCCGTGAGATCCTTTTCAACCACGCCACGAATATCGTACTCTCTGAAAATATAAGGATTTACTTTTACCATGTATTCTCCCTTTTACGTTCCTTGTAATCAGAACTTAGCATGCAAATTTAACTTTTAAAGCTGAATATTTCAAGGGCTTTATCTGAGAGATGATTTAGCCCGTTTTGGTTGCAATGACCTGTAGAATAAATTTTTACTCCTGGTTAGTAGCTGAATAATGCTCTGTAAAATTCAATCAGGCGCCATAGAAATGAAAAACACCTGAAAGAGTTTCTTTCAGGTGCTTCTTTTCCAATTTTTTAAACCATAATTAAAAACGGTAGGAAAATGTGAGCAATAATTTATGATACTTTATGTCCTCTTCAGTAATTCCCTGGGGAGAAATATCACTTCCGGTAATCTGTTTCCAGAATCCATACATGTAAGCCAGGTCCACCTTTACAATCCGGCCGTACAGCAGTCCGTAACCGACTGTGATATATTTGCGGTTAAATTCGGATTGGGCATCAGCCAGGGGAGAGGGTTTATACATGAAACCGGCACGGATTTGTGAGGCCATCAGGGGTATTCCGATTTCAGCACCTACATTCCACATCAGCGTGCCACGGTAATTCCGCCGGATGTCAATGTTTTCCTGCCTGAATTCAGATGTTTGAAATTCGAATTGCGTCCAGTCAATGTATTCCAGATTTGCTGCCCCCAGAATATTTCCCAGTGCAACAGAGCCACCTGCCTGAAAACGAAACGGAATCTGTACTTCATATTCAAATTCATCATCATCTGCATAATCCAGAAAATCACCGTTATCAAAGTAGACTGTGCTGTTATACCCCCACTCTTCTTTAATGTTAAAAGTTTGAGGAATATGCATTCCAATTCCCACCCTGGCATCTTTTCCCAGACGGAACAGGGAGCTCAGTTTTAACCCGAAAGAGGAATATCTGTCAGTGATATAACTGTTATCAACATATTCATCAAAATCCGCCGGGAAAAAGATAAAGTTGTCGTAAATATCCAGTTGTCTGAAATCCTCGGTGTAATCACTTCGACCCTTCCAGTAAAATATGGATGCTCCTACCGATATATTCGGTGCCACATCAATGGCTCCGGAGAAGGTATACTGGCTCATGTTTCCTTCGTCGGTGGCCAGTCCTTCTTTCTGAACCTCCTGACCTGAAAAATAATATGGTTGATCCGGATCATTCGGATCAACATCAAACAGCTCCAATTCGCCACGGTCTGAAACGCCAAAATAATCATTTATATATTCAAAATCCTTGACTTTCTGGTATCCCAGAGCAAAAACCAGACTACCGCGATAGGTCGGTATTGGAAATACCATGCCTAAAGAGTTAAATTTGGTTGCATTCAGAGAAGCATCAATAATGCTGCCGTTAAGATTGGATTCATTGGAAAAATGCAGATGTGAAATTCCCATCCAGAACTCCATTTTCGGGATCTGAGCAAGACCGGCAGGATTCCAGAATACAGCAGAATAATCGTCTGCAATGCCTGTATATGCACCTCCCATCCCCATCGCTCTTGCCCCGAAGCCAATCTGGTTATCCATAATCCGGATGGCATCTACCGCAGATTGAGACCAGCCGGTGAAAATACCAAAAAAAATGAAGAAAGTACATAAGGTAAAAATGCGAAAAAATTTGTGCTGTGAATTCATAGAGCCTGCCTTTATGGTGATCTTTCTTATTTCCGATGTTTCGGTTTATCTTTGTTGTCCGTAGTATCTGGTTTGTTATCAGAAGATCTGGAACCTCCAGATGTTCGAGAGCTACTTCCTTCCTGACTTTTTCTACCGCTACTGCTTTCTGAATCAGTTGATGTCGTTGTGGTGGTTTGGGAAGAGTTTCTTGCCCCGGAAATTCGAGTACTGCTGGAACCTCCTGATGAAGTTCCGATATTTGTTTGTGGAGGATCATTTGGGCCACCGGCTGACCCGGGAAACCGTGGCCTGGCCGAGGTCGTCGGAAGACCCCCGTTAGCACCGCCGCTGTCAGGAGAAACAGGATTGCTGCCATAAAAGATATCCTGTTGCCACCAGGGATGTTCGTAGAAGAAATTCCAGCGGGGGGAATTATTGATATAATTCAAATTTGGACGGAGGCTGACGGCCGGGACAGAATGACATGAGGCACAATCGTCAGTGAAATAAATGTTATAGACAAGATCATTATCTTGCTTTTCCTGAATAACGGGATGCTTTACCATTGTATAACATCCCGCTATCAGAGAAATTCCCATAAAAACCAGAATGAATGTCTTTATCATCGATATCCCTTAATTACCGCCTGGATGAACCGGAATTGCTGCTGGAAGAAGATTTGCGTGAACCTGAACTTGAGGAGCGACTGCTGCTTCCGGATGAACGCCCCGATGATGAAGAACCGGATCCGCTGGATCTGCTTCTGGGACTGTATGACGGGCTGGAAGACTGCCTGCTGGAACTTTTTCGTTTTGTCACACTGCTGCCGGAACTCGAAGTGGATTTTTTGCGATATGTCGGAACTGAACGTGTTCCGCTTGATTTTCTGTCACTGGAACTAGGTTTTGAAATTGTCGAGCGGTCAGAAGAAGTTCGTCTTGTTGAGGAAGAAGAGCGTGTGCTGGTATACACGTCATCCCGGTATATGCGTTTGCTATTGTCCAGATTCCTTCTGATTATCCGGCTGTCGGTTGTCCGTTCACCACTGCTGGCAATCTGGCTAGATGTACTGCTTCCCCGTCTGCTTACCCGGGTGATATTTGCCGAAGCGTCCGTGCTGCTGCTACTCCTTTCTCCGGTGGCATAACGGCCTGAAACCGGAGAACGCCGGTCAAAAGGTCGCCGCGCATAATTCCTCGATCCACCGTCATAGTAGTACACGGGTGGGTAATAATAATCCCAATAATAATAAGGATAGTGATAACCATAATAAGGATTTATTATTGGATAACCCCATCCCCAGGGATTATGCCAGTATGGATGACCCCACCAGCTTGAGAAGCCGATATAGAGGCCCCAGCGCGGTGATGGTCCCCAGTACCAGGGATCATAGTATGGATCGTAAAACGGATCATAAAACCCATAATATCCCGCATTGCCGTAAAAATGATAGTTCTGAATAATTTGTGCATCCGATTCCAGAGAGTCATTCTCAGTCAGATAATATTCTTCGTCATATTCAACGGAATACCTGCCATCGTTTCCTCGGTCTACTACCTGAAGCTGGGTATAACACCCGAAAAGAAAAAACGCTAATAGGATGAATATCGGGGTTGTAAATAGTAATTTTCTCATAATTTTTTCCCCATTGTATATTACTTAAATTTAACGGCATTCTCTCTTTTGAGTTCCTTTAGAATATTATAGATTTCTAAGTGATAAAAATCAATATATTTCTTTTAAATTCACTTAGAATATACTAAAAAGTTTGGGTGTCTGCGAAAGGAACTTTTAATGAGGGGGGATCGGGATTTAATCGGGAACATTAGCTGGTAATTTTGAATAGAAATAAATAAATGAATGAAACGGGTGGCAGTCCGGTTTAATTTTGGTAAATTTTTACGATAATAAGTCTTAAATACGACGATCATTTGAAAGGGTAAGTCTTTTAAAAGTCTGTCTTGTAAACTGTTATGCTGACGTTAGTGGTTAAATTGAATCTGTGCAGGAAAACATTTTATCTTCTAAATGGTTTGGGGTTGCGTGACAGACAGATAAAATGTAAATTGATAGAGGCCATACAAAACTGCGAGGTTGAGTTATTATGTTGGGGTTTTCAATGAGGAACAATTTTACGAGTCGTGTTCAGAAGGTTATTCGCTATTCCAAAGAAGAAGCGATGCGACTCGGACATGATTATATCGGCACAGAACACCTTTTCCTGGGCATTATAAAAGAGGGAGAAGGTATTGCAATCAAGATCTTGAAGAATCTGAATGTAGAGGTTGATAAGTTGAAGCAACGCCTGGAAGAAGCCTCCGGACCCGCAGGTGGTATGATGACTCTGGGCAATTTGCCTCTTTCCAAAAGAGCAGAAAAGGTTCTTAAAGTAACGTATCTGGAAGCGAAAAATTTTAAATCGGATATTATTGGTACGGAACATCTCCTCCTTTCCTTGCTGAAAGAAAAAGAAGGTCTGGCCGCACAGGTTTTGATGAGTTTTAATGTAGATTATAATATTGTTTATAATGAATTGAAGAATATCCTTGAAGGTAAACCAGTTACCTCTCATGCAGCACCCGGCCGTTCTGCTCAGCAGAAGATAAAAACACCGGCACTGGATCATTTCGGAAGAGACCTCACTCAGCTGGCGGCTCAGGGGAAACTCGATCCTATAATCGGAAGGGATAAAATTATTGAGAGAGTTGCTCAGATTCTCAGCCGGCGAAAAAAAAATAATCCGGTTTTGATTGGTGAACCGGGCGTGGGCAAAACCGCTATCGCCGAAGGTTTGGCCCTCCGAATTATGAACAGGAAGGTCCCCCGTGTCCTGCATAATAAAAGAATAGTTGCTCTGGATATGGGAAGTATTGTTGCCGGGACGAAATATCGCGGACAGTTTGAAGAAAGGATGAAAGCGATAATGAGTGAGCTCGAAAAGGCCGAAGATGTTATCCTTTTCATCGATGAGCTTCACACCATTGTCGGCGCGGGAGGAGCATCCGGATCTCTGGATGCATCCAACATGTTTAAACCGGCTCTGGCCAGAGGAGAATTACAGTGCGTTGGCGCTACTACACTGGATGAATATCGGATGTATGTTGAAAAGGACGGCGCCCTGGAAAGACGCTTCCAAAAAGTGATGATTGAACCGACCAGTCCTGAAGAAACACTGGAAATTTTACGCTGTATCAAAGCTAAATATGAAGAACACCACAATGTTCAATATACCGATGAAGCCCTTCTGTCCACCATTCGTCTCACCGAACGCTATGTAACCGATAAAAATTTTCCGGACAAAGCCATCGATGTGATGGACGAAACAGGATCAAGAGTCCATATCTCAAGTATTGTGGTTCCCAAGGAAATCCTGGAACTGGAACAACGAATTGAAAAAGTGCGGCAGGAGAAAGAACAGTATGCCCGTCATCAGGATTTTGAGAAAGCTGCTAAGCTGAGAGATGTGGAAAGACGTCTGCAAGAAGAATTGCAGTTCGAAAGAAACAAATGGGAACGGGAAGAAGAAAGCAAGCCCGCATCTGTGACGGAAGAGGATATTGCTGAGGTGGTTTCCATGATGACCGGTATCCCGGTGCGTCGTGTGGCGAAAAGTGAATCCGCAAAACTGATGGAAATGGAAGAAGGTTTGAAGAAATTGGTAATCGGACAGGATGAGGCCATTAAGACAATCTCTAAAGCCATCAGACGTTCCCGTACCGGTTTAAAAGATCCAAACAGGCCAATTGGTTCGTTTATGTTTCTTGGTCCCACGGGAGTAGGGAAGACCCACCTGGCTAAAATTCTGGCTGAATACCTTTTTGAAAGAAAGGATGCTCTTGTCAGAATTGACATGTCTGAGTATATGGAAAAGTTTTCCGTTTCGCGGCTGGTGGGATCTCCTCCAGGATATGTGGGCTATGAAGAAGGTGGACAGCTGACGGAAAAAGTGAGACGGCATCCCTATTCCGTCGTCCTGTTCGATGAGCTGGAGAAGGCCCACCCGGATGTCTTTAATATCCTGCTTCAGGTTCTGGACGAAGGGCAGCTGACCGATAGCCTTGGCCGTAAAGTAGATTTTCGGAATACCATTCTGATCATGACCTCAAATGTGGGAACCCGTGAGATAAAGAAAAATATCAGTATTGGTTTCTCGCAACAGCAAGAAGATTCCGAACATAAGGTGATGTCTCAGAAAATTTCCAATGAACTGAAACGTCTTTTTAATCCTGAATTTCTGAATCGCCTGGATGATTTTATCTACTTCCGGAAATTATCAAAAAAAGAAATTGTGAAAATTGTGGATCTGATGATCGGCGAAATGGAAAATCGTCTGCTGGAAAGAAATATTACCATTGAACTGAGTGATGGTGCCAAAGAATTTATTGCCGAACAGGGATATGATCCTGTACTCGGTGCCCGTCCCCTGAAAAGGGCCATACAGAAAAATATCGAAGATCCTCTGGCGGATGAACTGCTTCGGGAAAAATTCGCTGATGGTTCATTGATCAAAATTAAAATGAAAAACAAAAAAGAGTTGACATTTCAACTGATTGAAAGAAACAAGAATATCAACGTAAATTGAGGTATTGCAGAAAGAACTCTCTGCCAAACCCGGATCGTTTCGGATCCGGGTTTTTTTCTTCAAAAAACAGTATCACTTTCCACTACATTTTACTATAATTCATCGTACTCTTGACATTTGCCCGGGGAGGGGGTACCATGTCACTGGCGTTGGGACGTCGTCCTTACGTACCAATAGCGTGTCTGCTGGCAGCAGGTATCGGGATAGAATCCGTAATTAATGTGCCTTTAAGACTACTTATCTTAGCTTTTCTTGGCATCTTGATTCTGGCGCTGGTCTATCGAAAAAGAAGTTGCCTTTTCCTGCTTCTTTACCTCTGCATTTTTCTGATGGGAAGCCTGAATTACGAAATTTGGCAGCAAAATAA
>JAFGSO010000407.1 GCA_016934605.1 Calditrichota bacterium
GCAATTACTCTTCAATCACTTTCAGAATCTTTTCATAGCGACTATCAATGTCAGCCAGGTCATTCTTTTCCTCAATGACAGACCTGGCGGATCGATGAATCATTTCTGCATGACGTTTTACTGAAAGACGCTGATTCTTGTCTTGAGCCGTCTCAGCAATAATATACAAAGTTTCCAGCAGACGAGCGTGGACCGCCACCAAAGCCCCGGCGGTTTGGCGGATTTGGTTGAAGGCAGCATCAAGGATTCCATCATAAGTGAATACATCCATAACAAGACGGAGGTGACCTTCTTTGTCATAGCGGTAGGGTCCGGGAAATTTCCGGGAATTCATTTCGCATAGGATACTTCCCAACAGATTTATGCAACTGATAGCTGTATACGGATCGTTTATGCCGGGAGATAGTGCCCGCAAAGCCACTTCCACCAGCTGATGGATGGCAAATTCAATGTCCTGTTCGGGTGAACGTTTTGAACCGAGAATCAAAAAACTGATCAATTTTTTTTCTACGGCAGATTTCTCCTCCTTATTCGGGATCACACGTGCCAGCACCGACCCTGAAAAAACATAATCTCCGGGTCGGTATTTTATCTGAATGATCAAATTATCCTGCTCTGCCAGTTTGAGGACCCCTTCAACATCAATCGCCCTTAAATAACCACTATTTTGTGAGATGACTGCAAAAGAGTTATCCTGAAAATCCGGAATCTGGTGTTCTATTTCGGGTGAAATTGGATACTCGTCCTCGGCTTTAAAAAGCCGGTCAATAGTATGCTCAAGTTCATGATAAACAGCATTTATTACCTGTTCGGCATGTATTGAGGTTGAAATATGATGAAAAAAATAGATGAGCAGTCCCAGATCAGCAAGCACAAATATGAAACTGAATGAAACTGCGATCTCCGGAATAAAATTCGAATAGCTATTTGTCTGAATTGATTTTAATACCAACAGGCAATAGATAAATGTGGCAATAAAAGCCCCCAAAACGATCTGGTTTACTCTGTCCACCATAAAATTCCGTAAAAGACGCGGACCAAATTGGGAGGTGGTTAAAGTAAGTGCTACTATAGTCACTGAAAAGGTGACGCCGGCTACCGTGATTACCGATCCGGCTATGGTGGACAATAATACCCGCGCTCCTTCAGGACCGCCTGCGTAGAAAAATAATTTCAGGCGGGACGGAATCTGAACATCAATCCGTGATATGGCAAGAGCGAAGCCTGCAGAGACGATAACCATTATTGTTGGTAAAAACCAGAGGCTTGTCCGTATCGACTCCCATTTGTTAATCAGGCGGGTTTTCATACATTCTTCTCTGAAGAGTCTTCTTTCGAAATATATATTTAATTCTTAAAAGAGTCCATTCATTTTTAGATATCAGGAAGAGCTAGAGAGAATATTTAACAGAACCATTCCTTGGTGCAATTCGCTTTATTCATGTCACTCTTGGAAAAATTTTCTTCCCTGCTTTGCATACTTATCAGTAAATATCATATGAGTTTATCAATGTTCAAACATCAAGCAGAGTTAATAGAAAATTCAAAACAAATTTTTGTCTTCCTTTAAAGCGAAATCCGGTTTTGACGATGATATCATATACCATGCAGGAAGAATTTATTAACCAGCAGACTGAAAAACGCAAATTTATCCGTCATCCGGTTGAGGTCCCGATCGAATATAAAATTTCAGGACAGGAAAAAAACTTGACGGAAAGTACGAAGGATATTAGTTTCGGTGGTATCCGCTTTCAGACACGACACTATATTGAACCCGGAACTCTGCTGCTTCTGAAATTTCCCACTATCCACCCCGATGTGGAACTGCGTGCTATAGTTGTCTGGTGCAATGAAGAAAAAGAATTTGAAGAAATTGGTGTAGAATTTCTCGATGAAAATGAAGCTTACCGGGCAAGGACGATCGAAGAAATCTGCTACAAAAGACAGAACGGCTTATCCTCCGGGCAGCAGAATTCCCTCAATGAATTCGGTTAATCCTTAAATTTAAATATCTCCTTCCACACAGAATAAATCATCAAAATAAATGTATGCCTGCTGCGAAATTCTTAGAATGTAATATCATCGTGTGAAAAATACATTTTCGGACCGCGTTCATCAGTCGATTGATATGTACATCTTATTCTTCCTCAGAAGAATTTTCCTGTCGATTGGCCTTTAATATGACGTCGTTAAATTTTTCATCTATGTGCTGAATAAACCATTGATCTATGATCGATTTTTTAAAACGCCATTCCTTTCCAATCTTTGCTGCCGGAATTTTCTTTTCCTGTGCCCAGGTATAAATAGTCTGAGGTTTAAGCTTTAAATATTCCGCAACCTCTTCCAGGGTCATGATATCAGATCTCAAATTGCATTCCTTTCATCAATCAGTTTCTCTCCCGGGGTAACCATAATGAATCAAGAGGAAGATTGTCCCGTACTTTACTTTGTTTCTCGGGTTGATCTTTTTTCTCCGATTTTGCTAATTGCTGAAAAGAATAAATGATAGCCGTATAAAAATTTCCTTCATATTTTCTGAAAAGCTTGAAGGGCTTCCCACTATCTCCCAGAAACGGACGAAGATTCCATGCCAGCTGGATTCCCACAAAGGCAAATATAATAACCCAAAAACGAAAGACCTCTACCCCGATTCTGGGATATATTCCTTTCTGTTCACACGAAAATTTTAAAGCATCTATAATCTCCTTCATACCAAAAATTCCCGACAATATAATAATGGCTATGTGAAGCAACTGAAGAAAATAGTAATTGCTTCCGGTTAATAGAAAAAATATGACAACCGGAGCAAAAGATATCATAATTGCAGAAGCCAATACCATTCCAGATAAGATGATGATAATCATCTGGGACAGATTAAGTTTGGAGCCAAGTATATACTGGACAATATAGAAGGCGGGAAAACAAATCAGTAATGCAAGAAAAAATAATAATGGAAGTTTTATTCCGGCAACCAGAGCCTGAAGCACGCTATGATTACTTCCCATTGCAATGCCATAAATACATGTGAAAACGAATAACAGCAGAGACAAATTCATAATTTTCATTAATGAATTTTCTTCATTAATTAACTTTTGAAAAAATTCCTCCTTATTTTGAAAACTGGGGAGGTAATTAAAAGATAATAAATTTGATCTTTTCATGCCTGACCTCCTGGAAAAAATAATTGTTTTAAGATTAATAAATATTTTATTGTTTGTCAATGTATTTTATATTTTGTTATTGTTTATTATGTTATATTGACTTTTAGAAGCAATTCTTTGTGCACAATTTTTTGATATAACCATTCATTTTTCTTTTCACCTTCAACATTGATTCGTGTAAATGAAGATCCTAACGTTAGCCCGTATAGTATTTGTTGACAGACGCATCAAAACAGTTTAAATTATCTTTGGATTTTGACAATATTGTTCCGGTGACCATATTCAATTCTCGGCGCGTTATTTCTTGGATTTGAACTCAGCCTCTCAATGAATGATTTATATGCATTTTCGCATAAAACAAATAACACTGACTTTCATTTTACTTTCTCTTCCAGGCCTTCCGGTCAAC